>JAAZFD010000206.1 GCA_012511925.1 Clostridiales bacterium | reverse complement strand
TGTTGATACAGGTTTATACACCGATCACGAGGCTTTCCAAACCGCTCCCGAAAATCAAAAGATTTCCCTCGAAGCATTACAAGAAATTTTTGAGAAAAGCAACCTTCAAGCAGAGAACAGATTACCTGGCTTAACCGCTGAGAATGTTTATCTGCGTGAAAAGGTTCCCTTCACATTTGACTATGCTCATAACGACTATGATGCAAACCATGGACATACAGCCAACAGCTCCGACCACGGCACTCACGTTTCCGGTATTTCATGTGCCGATCCACAGGATGTTATGAACGGTATGGAAGGTGTTTATGCACGTGGCGTTGCACCTAAGGCACAGTTGGCAGCTATGAAGGTTTTCCCCGACCAGGGTGGCGGCGCAGCATGGGATAACACGATTGCAGCTTTGGAAGACTGCATCTACATTGGCGCAGACGTTGCAAACCTTAGCTTGGGTTCGCCCTTGGGATTTGCAACTCAAAGCCAATCATATGCACAAATTTACGATATACTAAAAGACAATGGCGTATCACTTTCAGTTGCGGCTGGTAACGACTTTAGCTCTGGTTTCTCAAACTCTTGGGGCAAAAACATGAATACCACGCTCAACCCCGATTCGAGCATGGTAGGTTCTCCCTCAACTTATGCCGATTCCCTTTCTGTTGCTGCTATAAACAACACCCACAAGTACTACACTGATTACATTAAAATCGGTGGCAAAGCAATGGGTTATACAGATACAGCCGAATCTCAAGGCAAAAACCCCGATATGCTTTACAAAGTTGCTTTGGGCGGAAAAACTTATGAAGTTGTTCCTGTTCCCGGTGTAGGTAATGAAACAGACTTTGAAAGCGTTGATGTTGCAGGTAAAATTGCACTAATTCAACGTGGAGAAATCAACTTCGAAACTAAGCATCTAAACGCTTACAATAAGGGTGCTATAGCATGTATCATCTATGATAATGTATTCAGCAATAATCTAATCAACATGGTTATTGCCGAGTTTAAAATCCCCGCGATATTCATTTCGAGAGCAAACGGTCTGTTCATTATTGAATGTGTAGAAAATGGCGACAACCAGCTGTTTATTTCTGACGGTAAGCCCGTTATTACTGATAACGTTGCTCCTTCAGAGCCTACCGACTTCTCATCATGGGGACCTTTAGCAAACCTAACAATTAAACCCGAAATCGCCGCTCCCGGTGGTGCAATAATGTCAACAGTTGACCCATTGCTCACAGGTAAAGAGGGCGGAATGCTTTATGGCGAAATGAGCGGTACGTCAATGGCAACACCCAGCATTACAGGCTGTATTGCAATAGTAAGGCAGTATGTAGATGAAAAGTTCCCGAGTTTAAGCCTTGTAGAAAAGGTTAATATGGTAAACTCACTTCTAATGAGCACAGCAGACCCAACAGTAAACACGATTGACGACGCTTCCTACGCAGTTCGCAAGCAGGGCGCAGGCATGGCAGACATTTTGGGCGCTATTTCAACCAATGCGGTTCTTACAGTTGATGGCAATGTAAGACCTAAGCTCGAGCTTGGCGAAGATGCAGACAAAACAGGCATATATAAGTTGAAGTTCAATGTTAAAAACTTTGGCGATGATCCCCTTACTTATGTAATCGAGCCAGAGCTAACAACATCTGGTTATGAATGGGTTGACCAAGGCGATAGAGCAACTTATGTTATGACTCCTCATAATATCGGACTTAACGATATGATGACCTACACCACAAACCATACAAACAATACGGTAACTGTTGCACCCGGTGCTACAGAGCAAATTGAGGTTGTTATCACAGTAAACCAAGAGTTCCGTGATATGATGGCAGAGGTATTTCCCTATGGCGGATATGTTGAAGGCTATTGCTATCTACGTGGTCAAGGCGACGACGAGGGTTCAGCACCCACAGACCTCAATATATGCTACTTAGGCTTCTACGGTAGCTGGAGTGCAGTTCCCGTTGTTGATTCTGGGTTCTATTTCGATAAGCCCGAAGACGATTTAAGCTCATTGCTATACCCCAACACAGCGGCTGCAAAGTTCGCAACAGGTGTTTACTACGAAATCGGTATGAACCCCTATTTTGAGGATGCAGAGGACTTTGAATTCTTAGGCGACCGTGGCTCGATTTCACCCGCTAACGAAGACGAAATTTTAGACGAAGTAGATACCGTTTACACAGGTATAATGCGTAATCTAAAACAGTTCTACTACATGGTAATAGACCAAAAAACCGGCGAAGTGCTTTGGGATAGAACAATTAACGGTACTATTGCAAAGAACGCTGACACTTCCGGTCAAGGCTTTATTAACAACACAGGTATAACAGGCACAAAGATTAAGGCTTGGACAGGCGAAGGCACAGAGGAAGGCTCAACAGTTCTAATTAGAACAGGTGGTAAAGCCTACTACGACAAATGGGACGATTCAAAAGCACCCATGGCGTATTGGGAATTCCCTGTAACCCTCGACAACACAGCTCCTTTTGTAGTTGATTCATGGGCTACTGGCTCAAAGGTTACGGCTAAGATTTCTGATAACCACTATGTAGCTTATGCTGGTATTTTTGCACTTGATAATTTGGAAGAGCCTATGCAAACCTTCTGCATTGCAGAGAACGAGCGCAAGGCAGTTTCCACAATCGAGTTCGATATGAACGGCAAAGACACAGTATTCCTCGTATTAGCTGACTATGCAGGAAACGAAGTACAGTTCCAAGTATTTGAGAACGGTGCAATCTTCTCACCCCTGCCCAGTCCTCCCGATACGGACGAAACCTACTACGCTCCCGTATATGATGTTGAGTATGGCGAAACCTTCATTATCACCACAACAGGCGAATTCACAGGAACACCCGATACCGTTTATGCGCTTACAGGCGTAGCGGCACAGCCTTATGGAATTCGTTTGCAGGGCGCAACCGTTGAAGTTACAGACTCCTACATTACCGGCGGTGCAAAGTTCGCAGGAATGGAATGGAAGCTAAACGAAGACGGTACAATTCAAAACGTATTGACTGGCGCATATTTAGGCTTGGTTGAGCATGGAAGCTCGTTCTGGCTCGGCACAACCTCATCTAAGGATGTTAAGTGGGCATTCGATGGAAAGTTTCTATCGCATGACAGCGACTAAACAAGCGATACTCACTTGATATACTACCCCAACATTGAGAACTCTGACATTGCAGCGTTTGACATATTCAATCCGTCTCAGTCTGCAAGCAAGATTTCTCTCTATAAGAAGGTAACACAGCAGCGTCAAGTCGATGCTACTATGACAACAACGGTGCGTGATGACGGTGATAAAATATTCGTTGACATCGACATTAGCAAGGATTCAGGCGCGGCTTCCGGTATGATTACCCTAAGCTACAGCTCAGAGATGCTAACATACGATTCGGCAACACCCGGTTCGGCATTGAACGGATTCTTGGTACAAACTAACGGCTCAGTTCCTGGCAAGATTGCATCTGCATTTGCGGGTTCCGAGATTATCCCTGATGCCGGCGGAACAATGATTACGTACCAGTTCACGAAATCAGCAAAGGCAATTACCGGCACATTGCTTGTATTTGACCTTGTATGTAATGAGCTTATCGACACCGATACAGTCACATTGCTAAAGGTTGAAGCGGTTGGTGCATCTTATGTAGTTGGCGGTGGCGAACCTACTCCTCCCCCTACAACACCGCCGCCTACAACGCCTCCGCCTACAACACCTCCGCCCACAACGGCGCCACCCACAACACCTCCTGCAGATGCAAGGATTTTGAGAACGGAGTTTGTAAGTGAGGTTGACAATGTCGTTAAGGTTCAAGTTACGATTTCGGCGGATTCTTCTGCTGCAAGCGGAATGTATACTTTGGTTTATGACCCAAGCATATTTACATTCAAGTCCCATACACAGGGCGCGGCACTAAGCGGATTCTTAGTAATTGCTAACTCTGAAAACGATGGTGAAGTGGTTGTAGCGTTTGCCGGTAGTGAAATGATACCCAACGCGGGCGGCGTACTCGGCACATTCGAGTTGACTATCAAGGACGGAGTAGCAAAG
>JAAZFD010000205.1 GCA_012511925.1 Clostridiales bacterium | reverse complement strand
GTGCGCGCCAGTAGAAATAATACAAAGAATATTGCGGTTGCCCAACACCCCATTACCGCCCGCAAAAAATTATCCTTATAAACATTTGAGTGAATTGTGCGTTCGTTTCGTTGTCCGTTGGGTCCATTAAGTTGTATCGTATTTTCTGGCGACCAATGGTCGCCCCTACGAGATTTATTGGTTTCTACAAATTTTTTTCAATGGTAAAAACATTCGGGAGGATATTGAATCCTCCCCTACATTTTGTCTAGGCTCTAAGTTCTAAGCTCTAATTTTGCATTAAATAACCGCTACCCTATCAACCCCATTCGCATCCTTCACAATCTGCGAATTTGGGAATAGTTTTTTTATTGCCTCGCCCTGCTCTGCACCTATTTCAAGAAGCAGAGTTCCGTTTGAGTTTAGAAAACTTTTGTATTCGCTGGCGATTCTTCTGTAAAAGTCTAAGCCGTCTGTGCCGCCAAAAAGGGCGATTTCTGGCTCGAATGTCGTTTCGGTTTGTCTATTATCCATGTCTCCTTTTGTGAGGTATGGGGGGTTGATTGTGATTAAATCGAATGTCCCTGTAATGTTTTTGAACAAATCGCTTGTTATAAAATCTATGTTGCTTGCGTTTAGCTTTTTTGCGTTTTGCTGGCTTAAATCAATGCAATCGGGCGAAATGTCGGATAGGGTTGCGTGTACGTTTCCTATAACGCTTAAAGTAATGCATATGCAACCGCTTCCGCAACACATATCGAGTATGGTTTTATAGCCGTTTTGCTTTATTTGATTCAGAGCGATTTCCACAAGCGTTTCGGTGTCCTGTCTTGGAATGAGGGCGGATTCGTTCACTAAAAATTCTAAGCCAAAAAAATCATGCGTTCCAAAGATATACTGCAAGGGGTAGCCTGTTAGCCTTTTTTCTACTATTGAATTGATTTCCGCTTGCTCGCTTTCGGATAATTTTAGGTCGTAGCTTAGCAAAAACTTCGCCATATCCATTTTTATCACATGGCAAATAATAAGCCTTGCCTGCTGGGTTGATTCCTCTTTCGCCACAGGTTCAAGGCTTAATTTTATGGATTGGAATAGCTTAAAGAGCGTCATTCGCTGTCCTTTTCTGCCTCTTTTTCGCTTTTTTCTTCGCTTACTTCTTCGCTTTTATCCTCGCTTTTTTCCTCGCTGTATTCGGCAAATTCGGGCAAGCCTGTAATAACAACGTTGCTGCCTATGCTGTCCATTGCGAGCTTGAATGAAACAAGCGCCACCTCGACCATTTTTTCCTCCGGCTCTTTGGTTGTGAGCAGTTGCAGAAGCATTCCAGGCGCACGAACGATTTTCGAGATGAAATTATCGCTTTTTGATGCGAGCATTAGCACCTCATACGAAATTCCTGCAACCAAGGGCAAGAATAAAAGGCGAGTTCCGAATCGGGCTAAGAATCCCAGCGCACCCTGTATAGCGATTGGGAAAAGCACATCTAACGTGGTGAAGAACAGAATCGAAACTGCCATAACCAAGAACAGGTAGTTTGTTCCGCATCGTGGGTGCAGGCGGCTGTGTTTCATGCAGTTTTTCGGGTTCAGCTCATCGCCCGATTCGTAGCAAGAAATCGTTTTGTGCTCTGCGCCATGGTACATGAAAACGCGTTTGATGTCCTTCACAAAAGAGATTGCGACTATGTAGCCAACGAAAATAAGAAGACGCATTAGCCCCTCGAAAAGCGAACGACCAAGCATTTTTTCCGCTCCAAAAGCCAAG
>JAAZFD010000204.1 GCA_012511925.1 Clostridiales bacterium | reverse complement strand
GCTAAAGATACTGCCTAACCAGCTTGAAATCTTAGTGTAGAATTCAACTATTATGCTTTTTGGTTCACACTTTTCCTCAACTCCATTTTGTCCCGAAAAAGGCTCATTTATGCACAGAGGAGGATACATAACGCACCACCAATTTTCGCCATTGCCATTGCCTAAAACGATTCTCAGCGCTTCGTATTTGCCAGCCTCGTAGGTAACATCGGCATAGACTCTGTCGGGGAAGTCGAATACTCCCACAAGCATTTGAGCGTTGTAGTCGAAACCGTTTTCCTGTAATGTTTTTTCTATTGTTTGTAGTAGCAGTTTTGCGTTGTCCATAAGTAATTGCTTTGCAACTTTTGAATCCACTACTTCTGCATTTTCAAAGATTTCTGATTCGAGGGATAAAACGGCATCACGCACCAAGTATTTAACCCTTTGGTCTTTGAAGCTGTTGCTGTTGGCTATAATGTGAAGCCTAAATATGTTTTCGTTTTGTAGCTCCACTTTAGTTTTTGCAAATGTAACACCTATGGGCATTACGAAGCAGGCAAGCACAAATAGCGCAAGTATTGACTTTAGCATCACAATGGGTTTATAAAAATTATTCATACATTTTCTCCTATTCTTGGTTTTAATGAATTATTGACATAAACTGTGTGAAATATACTTTCATGGGTTCGTTGCACCCAAATGAAATTCCAACTGCTGTGTATGCTAAATTCAGGAATGCAGAACGCAAAATATCCGCAGACACGTACAATCGGTCAACTGGTTGTTTGGCATTAGATATGATTTAGGTATGAATCTGGCGGACACAAGAGTGCGCGCCCCTACACTATTAACTATCAATACATAAATCGTGCTTGATTTTGCGTTCAGCATTCAGCGTTCCGCATTAATATTTGTATGGGTATGAATCTGGCGGACGCGCAGTGCGCGCCCCTACACTATTGAACTATCGATAAATAAATCGGGCATGATTTTGCGTTTAGCATTCAGCGTTTATCATTAATATTTGTTTGGGTATGAATCGGGCGGACGCGCAGTGCGCGCCCCTACAACCGTGAATTTTAGTGTCGAATGGCATTTGGGAATACAATAATTCGGGAGGATATAGAATCCTCCCCTACATTAAGTCTAAGCACTAAGCTCTAAGTTCTAACCACTAACCGCTAACTACTCTGTTCTCAGTTCTCAATTCTCAGTTCTAAGCTCTACTCCCCTTCACAATATCGCAGGATTTCCACCCCTGCCATTTCAAATATTCTCAACGAAAACTCGTCAGGGTAGCCCTCCGCATAAATGACCTTTGATATTCCTGCATTCACAATCATTTTTGCGCATATAACGCAGGGTTGGTGAGTGCAATAAAGCGTTGCACCCTCAATAGATATACCCAACTTTGCGGCTTGAATAATCGCATTTTGCTCTGCGTGAATAGCATAGCATAGCTCATGTCTTGTGCCTGACTCGATATTCATTTCCTTTCGCATACAGCTTTTACGCTCAACACAGCTTGAAATTCCTGACGGTGCGCCATTATAGCCCGTTGTGATTATTCGTTTGTTTCTTACTATTATTGCGCCAATCTGCCTGTTTTCGTTATAGCAGCTCGACCATGTGGCTATCGTTTTTGCAAGCTCTATGAACCTTTTATCCCATTTTGTGAACATTTTTCTCTCCTGTTGCGGTTTATTAGTGTAATTTTATCACGCAAAGCACCTGTTATCAATGAATAATAGTAGTTTTTACTAAAATAATCAAAATCAAGAGCATTTACAAACTATCCACCGCTATTCCGAAATATTTAGCTTTATTTAGCCGTAACCAACTTTAACGCATATTGCCCGATTGTCGCAATAATACTATTATTATAGGTGTTGTTAGCACTCGCAAGATATGAGTGCTAATAAAATGTAAAAAATAATCAAGGAGGAAAATTCAATGACAATCAGACCACTCGCAGACAGAGTAGTGTTAAAGGGCGTTGCCGCAGAGGAAACCACTAAAAGCGGCATTATTTTGGCTTCAGCCGCCAAGGAAAAGCCACAGGTAGCGGAAGTTATCTCCGTAGGACCCGGCGGAAATGTTGACGGCAAGGAAATCACAATGCACGTTAAGGTTGGCGACAAGGTAATCTATTCAAAATATGCAGGCACAGAGGTTAAACTCGATGATTCCGAGTACATAATCGTTCGTCAAAGCGATATTTTAGCAGTAGTAGAATAATAAGGAGGATATTATAATGGCAAAGCAATTACAATATGGCGAGGAAGCCCGTCATTCCCTTGAAAGAGGAATGAACGCACTTGCAGACACAGTAAAAATCACATTAGGACCAAAGGGCAGAAACGTAGTATTAGACAAGAAGTTCGGCTCTCCCCTAATCACGAATGACGGCGTAACAATCGCTAAGGAAATCGAATTATCCGACCCCTTTGAAAACATGGGCGCACAGTTAGTAAAGGAAGTTGCAATCAAAACAAACGATGTAGCAGGCGACGGCACAACAACCGCTACACTTTTGGCGCAAGCTATAATTCGTGAGGGCTTGAAAAACGTAGCCGCTGGCGCAAACCCCATGGGAATAAAGCGTGGAATCGAAGCCGCAGTTGCAGTTGCAATCGAGGGATTAAAGGACATTTCAAAGCCGGTTGAAAACAAACAGGCTATTGCACAGGTTGCTTCAATTTCAGCCGCAGACGAATCCATAGGCAAGCTAATCGCAGATGCTATGGAAAAGGTAGGAAACGATGGTGTTATCTCGATTGAAGAGGGCAAAACAATGCAAACCGAGCTTAGCACAGTTGAGGGTATGCAGTTCGACCGTGGCTACGCTTCCGCTTACATGGTAACCGACACAGACAAGATGCAGGCAGTTTTAGACGACCCCTTCATTCTTATAACCGACAAAAAGATTTCAAGCATTCAAGATATTCTTCCCATACTCGAGCAGGTTGTTAAAATGGGTAGAAAGCTTATGATTATCGCTGAAGATGTTGAGGGTGAAGCGTTGACTACTCTCGTACTAAACAAATTGCGTGGCACATTCGTATCGGTTGCTGTAAAGGCTCCCGGCTTTGGCGACAGACGCAAGGCTATGCTACAGGATATAGCTATTCTCACAGGCGGAAACGTAATCTCCGATGAGCTTGGAATGGATTTGAAAGAAACCACATTAGAGGATTTGGGAACAGCTCGTCAGGTTACAATCGATAAGGACAACACAACCATAGTTGAGGGCGGCGGAGAATCGGCTGAAATTAAGGCACGCGTTGACTCAATAAAGGCACAAATCGAGGAAACAACCTCCGAATATGATAAAGAAAAGCTACAAGAGCGTATGGCTAAGTTAGCTGGCGGTGTTGCGTTGATTTCAGTTGGTGCTGCAACAGAGGTTGAGATGAAGGAAATCAAGATGCGCATAGAGGACGCACTTTCAGCTACTCGTGCGGCTGTTGAAGAGGGTATCGTTCCTGGTGGCGGCGTATCGTTCATGAACGTAATTTCAAATGTTCGTGCGTTGGCTAAGAAGGAATCGGGCGACAAGAAAACAGGTATCGAGATTGTAGCGCGTGCTTTGGAAGAGCCTGTACGTCAAATCGCTTCGAATGCTGGCATGGAGGGTTCTGTTATTGCTGAAGCGATTAAAAACTCGAGGAAGGTTGGCTATGGCTATGATGTAGTGGCTGGTAATTTCTGCGATATGGCAGAGCGTGGCATTATAGACCCCACAAAGGTTTCACGCAGTGCGTTGCAGAATGCGGCTTCTATTGCGGCGATGATGCTAACAACCGAGAGCTTGGTTTGCGATATACCCGAGCCGGTACATAGCTGTGGCGGCGGTGCTGACCCGTCGATGGGCGGAATGTATTAATTCCTGATGGGTTACAAATGCAAAATGCAGGAATGCAGAATGCAGAATAAAGCACGAATGTGCTGAATGTATTAAACTTATCCCCCCATACCCCCTTAAATGGGGGTTTTTTATTTAATGCAGAAATTCAGAGTGCAGAACGCAAAATGTAGGGCGCGCAGTGCGCGCCAGCTAAATTCAAAACGCAGATTACCCAGTGTAGGGGCGGGCATTGCCCGTCCGCCAGCCAACAAACACCACGAAAATGCAGAATAATAAACGCAAAATGTAGGGG
>JAAZFD010000203.1 GCA_012511925.1 Clostridiales bacterium | reverse complement strand
TATCGTCCTTGTTTTCTCTGATGAATTCATCTACATATACGTTCATGTACTTCTCCTTTTCCTTCTATTATTTATAAGATTAGTTGACAGCGCCAAAGCCTCTGCCAATAACCTCCTTAGTTGTAATAACTGTGAACAGCGCATTAGGGTCGTGTTGCATCACTATTTTTTTGAGGCTTGCAAGCTCTACAGTTTTAACAATGCAATAAATCAGCTTGCGCTCTATTCCTGTGAATGCGCCCTTTGTTGGGATGTAGGTTGCCCCACGCTTCAAAAGATGCATGATATCGGGCACAATCTCCTCGGATTTATCGGAAATTATTAGCACTGCTTGAGTTTTGTTCATTCCTATTAGCGCGTTGTTGAAAGCGATATTTGCAACGAACATCGCAAGAATAGAAAGTATCGCAAGCTCCATTCCAAAAGTAAAGCCCAAGATAGACATTATAATCAGATTGAATATGATATTGAAGTTACCCATAGGAACTGAATATTTTCGGCTTAGAACCAAAGCCACCACGTCCATTCCTCCGAAGGTTGCACCTCGTCTAACCACAGGCGCACCGCTTACACCTATTACTACACCGCCTACCAGTGCCGCCAAAATGGGGTCGATTGCAGGGAATTTTACGAATGCGGTTACAGCCAATGCAAAGGAATAAAACAATATTCCGATTGTGCTAAACAGCGCAAACTTCAAATCGAGATAGAGTATTCCTATTATAGCTACAGGAATATTGAAAATAAGTAAGACTAGCCAGCTCGGCAAGCCCCAAAGATAGTTGAACAAAAGCGATATTCCTGATATTCCGCCCGACAAAAAGTTGTTTGGTACATAAAAGCCGTTTATAGTAATGCCATGCACCAAACATAGCGCAAACATAATACCCAAAGTGAGTAAATCTTCCTTTGGCTCTATCTTTAACTTTAATTTTTCAGCAAACTTTGACATAATACCTCAAATAAAATTCTTACCATTATGAGTATAAACTCAAACCCTTTATAAGTCAAGATACGCATAGAGCAGAAATTTATGCGAATAAAAAATATATTATTTGTACACTTGTAAATGGAAAATCGTATGATATAATTGTTTGGTGAGTTTTGGTGTTCCAATGCCGTATTCAACGAATATGAGTATGAACCCCGTAAAAAAGGAGAATAAAAATGTCAGACATCATCAGAGAGCTTGAAAAAGAGCAGTTAAGAACAGACCTGCCCCGACTAAGGGTTGGCGATACCGTTAGGGTATTCGTTAAGGTTGTTGAAGGCTACAGAGAAAGGTTGCAGAACTTTGAGGGTATAGTAATCAAGATTCAAGGCGGCGGAGTTAGGCGCTCGTTCACCGTTCGTAGATTGTCCTACGGCGTAGGTGTTGAAAGAACCTTCCCGTATCATAGCCCCAGAATCGGCAGAATCGAAGTTGTTCGCCATGGTCGTGTACGCAGAGCAAAGCTATTCTATCTACGCAAGCGCACAGGTAAGGCAGCAAAGATTAAGGAACGCTTTGTAACCGTTTCAAAGGAAAAAGCAGAATAAACTATCGTTAATGCAGTGCAAAAAAGTGTGTCAGATGACACACTTTTTGTTTTGAGAGAAAATCAAGCGGCAGAACACAGAGCGCAACACCACGATTGACGGCGAACAGTACACAGGATATGAAGCCATGCAATTACAGCGCAAGCTGGAAAACGCAACTAAGCATACGAGTGATAGGCTGAACATAGCAACCGCCGCAGGCGATGAGCAAATGGTAAACCAAGAGCGGCTAAGGCTTACACAGCTAACGCAAAAGTACAAAGAGGTTTCGGATAAAGCAGGCTTGCCATATCGAGCGGAGCGGTTGAGGTCAGTGCAGTTGACAGGTGGCGGTGGCGGTGGTAGAATTAACATACCGACTAAGCGGCTAAACCCTTTACTTCCTCCGCCTATGGACAAAGAAAGGTATCTTCGTATGAAGGCGGCACTTGAAAAGCAAGGTGTTTCCGTAAGGTGCGCAAAAGGCGATGAACTTGGATATCTTGATTGGCTCGGGGCTGAAGCTACGGCACCAGGACCAAATGTTATTTTGCATAGGGGAGAGATACCTTCTGCATCAGCAATGTTTGAGGAAGTCATCCATAATCGGCAAATTAGGAAATATGGTGAGTTTGACGGGAGCAACTATTTGGTCTTGTTTAGCCGTGAGATTGAAGCTAACCGTAAGCTTCTGCGAAACGCCAATGCATATGGCTTTGCGCAACAAGATATAGACGACACTATCAGAAATTTAGGGGTGTGGGAAAAAGGTTATGAACAGCTTACAGGGCAAAAATACGATTAAAGTTAACATCAATGGCGTTTTTAACACTTCGGTGGGCACGATTGTAACTTATTACATGCTTAACGACAACCCTATTAGAGTTGGCGACATTATTTGCGACAATGATAACTGTTATATTGTTAAAGGGTTTGGAGAACTAAAGCCAAATGATATTATGCTTTTTTCTGCAGTAGTTGAGCAAGTAATGTAGTTGGTTCAAGCATCTTTTACTACAAAAGCACTCACCGTGTGGGTGCTTTTTGCATTGAAAATACAGATTATTACACAAAACCTTAATATCAAGGCACTCACCCGAGTGCTTTTTTATATGCCCGGAATGGCGAAAAACTATCAAGCGGAGCAGAAAGGAACTGCGATACCAAACTGAAAGCGAAAAGTAAAAATAGGAGGAAGTATGACACGAGAACAAGTAAAACAGATTTTCCCCGAGGCGACCGATGAGCCGTTGAAAAGTCTATTAGACATCAACAGCGCAGACATAGGGAAAGCAAAAGGCAACACATCAGAGTTTCAGACACAGCGATGATTTATTTTATCAGCAACTTGTGGTAGAATACTAAGCAGTAAATAGAAAAAGGAAACAATTATGCAAATTCAATGGTACCCTGGGCACATGACCAAGGCAAAGCGAATGTTAGCCGAAAACCTAAAGCTAATAGATGTAGTAATCGAGCTGGTTGACGCACGTGCGCCACGCTCAACAAAAAACCCCGATTTTTCGGATATGTTCGCCAACAAAAAGCGTGTTGTGCTTCTAAACAAGGCAGATTTAGCCAACAAAAGCGTTACAGCCGATTGGATAAGGTACTACAAAGCCCAAGGCATATATGCTTCCGAATTCGTAGCTACAAAATCAAACAAACGCAAAAGTGCAATACAAGCCATCGAGGAAGCCGCAAAAGAAAAGGTAGAAAGCATGCGCAAAAAGGGTGTGTTCAAAACCGTTCGTGCAATGGTTGTGGGAATCCCCAATGTAGGAAAATCAACCTTCATAAACATAATGGCAGGAGCAGCAAGAACCCAAACAGGCGACCGACCAGGCGTTACACAGGGTAAGCAATGGGTAAAAATCACAAATCAGCTTGAGCTTATGGACACCCCGGGGCTACTTTGGCCAAAGTTCGAGGACGAAACAGTAGCAAAGCATATCTCGTTTATTGGCTCTGTGCGTGATGATGTAATAGACAGAGAGGAATTGGCTAAGCAACTTTTAATTACGTTGTTGAAAATAGTACCCGAAAGCGTTTCCGAGCGATATAAAGAGGTAAACTTAGAAACAAGCCATGATTATCTACTTGAAGCGGTTGCAAAAAGCCGAGGTTTTGTGTTAAGCGGTGGCGAGTATGACACCCTGCGTTCAGCCAAAATAGTGCTTGATGAATTCCGTGGAGGCAAAATCGCAAAGGTTACGTTAGAAACGCCGCCAAAGGATTAAAAGAAAAATCCAAAGGAACTTAGAAACGCCGCCAAAGGATTAAAAGAAAAATCCAAAGGAACTTAGAAACACCGCCAAAGGATTAAAAGAAATGGAAAAACAGATAAAACAAAAGCCAACAGAGCAGGAGCGCCTATTTCAAATAACGCAGTACGAAAGGTCGTATTGGGATAAGGGCGAGCTTGTATGCGGAATGGAC
>JAAZFD010000202.1 GCA_012511925.1 Clostridiales bacterium | reverse complement strand
TGCACCCCGACACAGTAATAGATATATGCCTTTGGGCAATTCCTTTCGGGATAATTGGCGCAAGGCTATACTATGTGCTATTTGAGTTAGATAGATACCTTGCAAACCCCATAAGCATTCTCTATATTTGGGAGGGTGGGCTTGCAATACTTGGCGGCGTTATAGGTGGCGCTATTGGTATTTTCATTTACAGCAGAATCAAAAAGAAGCGTTTTTTGCGTTTTGCTGATATAATAGCCCCCGGACTTGTACTCGCACAAGCGATAGGTAGATGGGGCAACTTCTTCAATCAGGAAGCATTCGGAAAAGCGGTAGAGCTAACAAACCCCTTGCCTTGGTGGTTCAGATTTCCGTTCATAGTTAGAATTGACGAGGTAATGGGCGGTGTTGTAGTAAGTAGTTCATATCACTTAGCAACGTTTTTCTATGAATCTGTAGCCTGCGTTTTGATATTTGCAATTCTTTGGTCTATTAGAAAGCGTGTAAAGCATGATGGCGATGTTGTTCTTTCGTACCTTGCAATGTATGGATTAGTTCGAATGGTTATTGAGGGCTTCAGAACTGATTCGCTAATGTTGGGCGATGTTCGCATAACCCAGTTGCTTTGCTTTTTAATGGCTGTTGCAGTTCTTATATTCTTTGTTGTACGAAAAATCAGAGAAGAAAAGCTCGGCGTTCTTATTTGGCCTAAGCACATAGAATACTTAGATGAATCCAAGCATGAAGCAGAAAAAGAAGAAAAAACCACCGTTCAAGACGAAATCAGCACACCGGCAGAGATTTTAGCCGAGGATAAGGATTTGGCGGAGTTCGGCATAAGCCCCGAGCTAATAATGGGCGAAAAGGAAGAAACCGAAACCGAAAACGATAACGATAACGAAAACGAAAGCGACGAGGATTGACAAGGATAACAATGAAGTATTCTGAAAGAAATCTTACGATGTTAACCGACTTGTATCAGCTTACAATGATGTACGGCTATTACAAGTCGGGCATTACCGATAAAGAAGCGGTATTTGATGTATTTTTCAGAGAAACTGGCAAGCACAGAGCCTATGCGGTGCTTTGCGGTGTTGAATCGATAATCGATTACATAAACAACCTAAGATTTACAGATGCGGATATAGCCTATTTGCGTTCGCTAAACCTATTTGACGAGGATTTTTTAAGCTATCTAAAAGCCTTCAAATTCACAGGCGACATTTACGCAATGAAAGAGGGAACCGTGGTGTTTCCAATGGAGCCGCTTGTTCGAGTTCGTGCAAAAATTCTCGAAGCACAGTTCATAGAAACCGCAGATTTGGTATTCGTGAACCATCAAACCTGAATAGCATGAAAAGCAAGCTGAATAAAGCATGTTGCAGGTGATGATCCGGTTGTGGAGTTCGGGCTAAGGCGCGCACATGGCGCAGATGCAGGCACACTTGGCGCAAGGGCGGCAGTTATTGGTGGCTGCTCATCTACAAGTAATGTGCTTTGTGGTCAGTTGTTCGGCACAGAGATAAGAGGAACGCATGCGCACTCATGGGTTATGAGCTTTGAAAGCGAGTTGGAAGCGTTCAGAGCATACGCAAGGTGCTTCCCCGATTCCTGTATGCTTTTAGTAGATACATACGACACTCAAAAAAGCGGAGTGCCAAACGCCATAACGGTTTTTCGTGAGCTACGTGAACAGGGCCATAGCAAGAATTTCGGAATTCGTCTTGATTCTGGCGATCTTGCGTACCTTTCTAAACAGGCAAGAATAATGCTCGACGAAGCAGGCTTTGAGGATGTAAAAATATTTGCTTCAAGCGACCTCGACGAATATGTTATTCGTGAATTGAAAACTGAGGGTGCAAGAATCGATTCATGGGGAGTAGGCACAAGGCTTATTACTTCGGGCGATTATCCTGTTTTGGGCGGAGTGTATAAG
>JAAZFD010000021.1 GCA_012511925.1 Clostridiales bacterium | reverse complement strand
ATATTTTGATAGGCGCTGCTGTTGTGCTCGTTGTTGGCTTTATTATTTTTCAACTTATAAGGAAAAAGGACGATGCCGAGGAAATAGACGAAATCAACTTTTTTAACGATTCAGAAGAAACAGACAACGACACAGAGGAATAACCACTTAGATTATTAAGGCTACCGCAGGTGCGGTAGCCTTTTTGGGGTTTATAACAAGCAAAAAACGGGCATCACACCCGTTCTTTGCCATTTCTCAAACCTATTTTTTTAGCTTTCCATTTGCTTTCCCAAGAAGTTCGCCGCCGTTTCGCAAACCAATAATTCGGATTGCTGCATCGTAATGTTTGGCTCTCTGCTTACCATCACTACGGCGCCAATCGTGTCGCCTGCCGAAATAATCGGAACTACAACCTGAGCTGTGTATTCGTCAACCTCGGTATCGCTTAATGTAATCGAAATCATCTCGTTGCCGTCTTTTAGGTTGGCAACCCTGCGTTCTCTGTTCTGCATAATGCGTTCTAAAGCATCGTTGATGGGCTTATCGAGTAAATCCTTAACCTTGTTGCCAGAAACGGCAATAACGGTATCCTTGTCGCAAATTGCAACGGTATGACCAGACGATAATGCCAAGGAGTCTGCGTATTCCCTTGCAAAATCACCCAACTCACCAATGGGCGAATATTTTTTTAAAATAATCTCGCCTTCCCTGTCGGTAAATATTTCAAGGGGATCCCCCTCACGTATCCTAAGAGTACGCCTTATTTCCTTAGGGATAACAACTCGACCCAACTCGTCGATTCTTCGTACAATGCCTGTAGCTTTCACTTATTTTTCCTCCTATAACCGCCAAATTTATAAAATGTGTTTTATTGGCTTTGGAAATAGTATTAGCCTAAATTGTAGGATTATTCGAATTCAAAAATCCTTGTTTTGCCAAAGCTATCTCCGCCAATTAAATCATTTCAAACTAATGCGCTTAACGGTTAGGAGCACGCCTTACACCCAATCGTTATTGCCTGTTTCGTTCATGTACTGTTCTGAAACATCCATGAAGTCGTCAACAATGGCGTTGTGGTACATTGCGTACTTTTGCGACCGCTCGTTAAGCAGGTTCACGATAAAGCCGAACGCCGCCTCATCGTCATACTCATATTCCCCGTCATTATCGGGTTCAATGCTATCTATGTATTGTTGCTCGAACTTAATCAAAGCATCAATCATTTCCTCTAAATCCTTTTGCTCAATAAAGCTATAATCGTTCTTTTTGGGAAAATTCTCAAGTGCATATTCCCTCAAGCTCATTTCTTTATTCTCCATATCCACCTCCGCTTTTTGTTACTAATAGCGTAGCGAAACATCGCCCGAATTAAAAGTAACAATGTTACCAAACCTGGTAATTATTTGGATTTGACCATGCTCGTCGAATCCATGTACTTCCCCCTCAGTTTCCGTGTCGGCTTCGATTATTCTAACCACCTTACCCAACACGTATGACTTTTCCCTATATTTCTGCATAAGGATTTTAAAGCCTATATCAGAATACACCAATTCAATGTTTTGTTCAAGCGAATTTAAAATCTTCGCTATTATATGCTCTCTTGAAAACTCTGTGCCCTTCTCGCAGCTTAGCGAGGTTGCAATTTCCTTCAGCTCGTTTTCAAAGCATGGGGTATTCACGTTAATTCCCATACCCACTGTAACATATTTTACTACATTTCCTTCAATTGTGCAATCGAGTAGAATTCCGGAAATTTTTTTATTATTTATTAGAATATCGTTGGGCCATTTGATGTAACAATCGTCAAAAAATTCACTAATAACCTCGCAAAGCGAAACTGCGGCGGCTATTGTGAACCTTGGCGCCTTCACAGGCAAAATATTAGGCTTTAAAATCACGCTCATGCACACGCTTTTATATGGAATACTGAACCAGTAGCGATTTTTTCTGCCATGACCTGCGGTTTGCTCTTCGCATAGCACAACACAGCCGTCTTTCAGGCTTTCAGCTCCACCCTTTGCAAATTTGTTTGTGGAGTCCATTTCTTCACGATAATAAAAGCTCTGCCCAATGTAGTGGGTAGTGAGATTGTCTTGAATCAGTTGCAGGTTTAGCTTATTTTTCGGAATATTGCTCACAGGCTCTCCTTGCGGCAGATTTTGCTACTTCGAAATCGAAATTACGGCTTACCAACCTTCTTAAGGTTTTGTTCATACAGCTCTTACAAGCAAGGTTTGAATACTCAAAGCCGTTTTCGGGGCAAGAAGCAACCTTTTTTATATACGTTATAGCCTCATTGTCTGCGTTTTCCTGCTCTGATTCGTCAGAAAATGTTTCTAATACTTCGTCTATCAGCTGTCCGTCTAACTTCTTAGCTTTTAGCATAAGGCGCGCCTTGTTTTTGCTTATCTTGCGTTTTTTTAAACATTCGGCATAGTCGGTCGCATAACGAGTATCGTCAAGCATGAGATTTTCCTTCAAGCGTGTAATCGTTTCTTCGGTTTCGTTTTGATTATACCCCAAAGACTGTAGCTTAATTATTATCTCCGCTTCGGTTCGCTCCTTGTAGCCTATGAATTTTGTTGCGGCATCGAGTGCGCTTATTTCCTTTTTCATTGTGGTGGAGCTTGTGTTAGCTCTATTCCCATAATCGAAAAGCCGAGCATATTGTTTTCAGATTCGCTTAGATAAACAACCGCATAGCCGCCGCCCTCGTCAAATACGTTTTCATAGATGAAAATGTAGGGATTATCCTCTGAAAATACAACGTCCTTGTCGTGTTCATACTTCATTCCGGGAGCGTAGGTTTCGCCCTCCTCAAAAAGCCAAACACCGTCCTCATGGGTGCAGGTTAATGCGCCTGAAACCGCTTCGCTTTCTAATTTTGAGTATGTATAGGCTTCACCGAATGCAATGTTGATAAGCTCTTTCACTTCAAAATCGCTCATAGGCGCGCCATGACCGCTTACGTATGCGTTTGCCTGCGCATAGGCGTATAGGAATGCGTTCACCTTAGCGGTGGTGATGTTTGCAGGGGAAAACGTGGGACTTCCGTCATAGGAAAGCATTTGACTTTCAAGTATTGCCTGCAAAATGGGTATAAGCTCGTTTGCGGTATAAACCGAGAATATTATATCTTCGGGCGCAAAGGTTTCAACTATTTCGGAGGTTTGAATAGGCTCTTGCGTTTCGGAATCGGTGGGCGGAACATTTGAGTCGGTTGGGACGGTGCCTGGATTCTGCGTTGTGCCGGGGCTTACCTGCACGACATCGCCGGGATTTTTTGAACAGCCTGCAGTTAGACCTAAGCAGATACATAGTATAATCAAAACAAATTTTTTCATAGTTCACCTCAAAATTATGCCTTATGGGCGGTTGATTATATATTGTAGCAAAAATTTAGGGTGGTGTCAAATTGTGTCGATGGGAAGTATTGGGCAAAGCCAAAGCCGTTGCCCAATAATGCAGAATGCAAAACTAAGCACGATAGATGTTGTTTCAGTACATAGGTAATGCAAAGTTTTAGGACATAGGTAAGTCATGCAGACAGGCTATGCCCTTTGGCAACTCTACTTTCGTACCTAATTAACAAAAATTATTGCAACCGTTTGTTATCTTTTTGACTCAAAAAATTGTGGCTCGCAGTGCGCGCCGCTACATTTTATGTAATAGCAAAAGGTAATTACGATAACCTTTTCGTGTTTTCCGCATTTTGCATTCATTGAACTCTCCGTTTAATGTTCGTCTTGCCAAAAACCCACACACATGGTAGTATTATTCTGTATTTGCTTGAATGATACGGGAGGTAAAATGAGCTTTAATGATTTAACCATAAACGAATATACTGATAAATTGGCTTCCAAAGCGCCTGTTCCCGGCGGCGGCGGTGCATCTGCTCTCTGCGGTGCTGTGGGTGCGGCATTGGCATCCATGGTGTGCAACCTTACAATAGGGAAAAAGAAGTTTGCAGAGTTTGAAGGCGAGCTAAACGAAATTCTAAACGAAACACAAAGGCTACAAGCCGAGCTTTTACGGCTTTCAGACGAGGACGCAAAGGTTTTCGAGCCATTAGCAAAGGCATATTCACTTCCCAAAGAAACGCAAGAGGAAATCGAGTTCAAAGCGCAAGTTATGGAGAAAGTGTTGCATAACGCCACTATCGTTCCGCTAAATATTATGCGAGCAAATGCACAAGTGATAAGATTGCATTACAGGCTAAAAGACATTAGCTCTATGCTTGTAATTAGCGATGTTGGTTGCGGTGCTATGGCGGCAAAGTCGGCGCTGTTGTCTGCCAGCCTAAACGTTTTTATCAACACAAAGGCAATGGCGAACAGGGAAGAAGCCGAAAAATTCAATAAAGAAGCGAATGAGTTAATAGCCGAATGCTCACAAAAGGCAGACGAAACCTTCGAGTTCGTAAAAAATAAGTTGAGGTAGAAAATATGAAGATTGCAATAGCTGCTGACCATGGCGGATACGAATTAAAAGGTGAAATTCTGAAATACTTAGAAGAAATAGGACATGAGGTTACAGATTTTGGAACGGATAGCTTAAAAAGCGTTGACTACCCTGACTATGCTTTTTTGGTTTCAAATGCAGTTGTGGCTAAAACGCACGACTTTGGAATTCTGATTTGCGGAACAGGAATTGGTATGAGCATTTGTGCAAACAAGGTTAAAGGTATTCGCT
>JAAZFD010000201.1 GCA_012511925.1 Clostridiales bacterium | reverse complement strand
TGCCATGTTGTTTGAGATGTGTTGGGTGCGTTGGTTCTGCAAGGGCAAGTGAGATAGCGGGAGGATATGGAATCCTCCCCTACAATGTGAGGGGGTGAGGGTTTTTGCCATGTTGTTTGAGATGTGTTGGGTGCGTTGGTTCTGCAAAGGCAAGTGAGATAGCGGGAGGATATGGAATCCTCCCCTACAGCGTGAGGGGATTAAGGGTTCGCCCTCCAAAATGGGTTGTGTATCGTTGGGGGTTCGGAGCATTTTTGTAAACAAAAAGCCCAAGATTACCCTTGAGCCTTGTGAATTGTGCTTGCTTTGCTCGAATATACCTTTACCGTTTACTTGTTTACAATAATTTCTCCTGTTCAGCGATGCCTAAAATACGATGTACGGCAAGACGCATTTCGGGATGATTACGATATGCTACTATCAGTTCTTGCTCTTTTGCTGTCAATAGGTAGTCTGTTTTTTGTTCCTCGATAGAAAATAGCTCGTCGACAGTAATCCCCAAGCCTTTACATATTTTTATAACGCTATCGAAAGCAGCCTTGCCTATGTTATCGTCCAACATTGAGGTTAAAGTTGTATAGGGAATACCGATATGCGTCGCATAACTTCGGATTGAATATCCGTTTTCCCTTATTAGTTTTTTAATATGTTCTTCTTTTTTCAATCTTATCACCTCAAATATATTGTAATGAATATTTTTTATTTTGAATTTTACATACTAACTCTTGCCATCCTGCACCGGCTCCACAATCACATATTCAATCCCATTAAAAATAACATGAATCGTACCGCTTGTATCAGTTCGCAAAATCATTTTGTTTAGCTCTTCCAACAAATCAAGTGTTGTTTTATGCGGATGGCCGTATTTATTGTCCTCTCCCAAAGAAATTATCGCCAATGACGGATTAACAGCCAACACAAATTCCCTTGTAGATGCCGTATCAGAGCCATGATGACCCAATTTCAGCACATCGGCCTCTATATCCTCAAAGTTTTCTAAAACATTTTCTTCAGCTTTCTTTTCGCCATCTCCTGAAAGCAAAAGCGAGCTGCTTCCGTACGCAAAATGCAACATTATGCTGTAATTGTTCGTGATGCTGCCGTAGTTCACGCCCTCTATTGGCGAAAGTACCTGAATTTTCACAGTATCGTCCCAAGCTAAATCCATATTTGCGTACAGATATTCGTACTCTATTTCCTTTTCGTCAAGTGCATTCATCATGTTGGTATAGGTTTTCGTGTCGGTGTCGCATTCGGGAAGATAAAAGCTCTCGATTTCGTAGTTCTCAATTACGCTTGTCATACTGCCTATATGGTCGGCATGGGGGTGTGTGGCGATTACAATATCGAGCTTTTCGATTTTCAGCTCCTCTAACTTGCTTTGAATCGTTTTGTACGACTTTGAAGTGCCTGCATCGATTAGCATGGTTTTATCGTTTGGCGATATTAGCAAAATGCTGTCGCCCTGTCCCACATCTAAAAAATAAGCCTGCAGCTCGCCTTCGAACGGATTTGCGTTTGCTGGTTTTGGTGTTGCAATCGTTACCGTTGGCAAAGGACTGCCCGTGAATACCTTCAGATTGCAGCTTGTAGCTGTGAACAAAAATGCAACCACTATCGCCACCAAAAATAATTGTTTAAGCCTATTCTTCATTTTCTCTCTCCTACCACCGAATATTTCTCGTGTATTACTTTATTCTCGTTAGTGTTTCGTCAACCAATCGAGCCAGAAATTCTGAGTTTTCAAAGCCTGCAATTCGCTCTTTTGCAGAATGTGCTGTGTTATTTGCTTTGCTTTTTGCCACTTCAACTCCGAAAACGCTCACATAGGTTAATTTCCCTGAAGCCTTGTCCTTACCTGTTGTTTTTCCCAAGTTGGCTTCCTCGCCGCATTCGTCTAACAAATCGTCTGTTATCTGAAACAGAATGCCAAAATCCTTTGCAAACTCGTCTAAGCGTTCAAAGCATTCTTGGCTTATGTCGTGCAGAAACGCTCCGCAAAGCACAGAAGCACGAATCAGCATACCCGTTTTTAGGCTATGAATCTCTTTGAGTTGCTTTTTGTCATTCGAATTATTAGAGTTCATATCAAGCGTTTGCCCCGCCACCATGCCGGTTGCGCCTGCACAGTTTGCAATCAACTCTGCTGCTTTTATTATGTTTTGCGATTCAAAGGGATTATTTTTGCATAGTGAAAATAGATTCTCATAAGCGAGGTTTAACAACGCATCACCTGCAAGAATAGCCATAGCCTCACCGAACATCTTGTGATTCGAGGGCTTGCCACGCCTAAAATCGTCGTCGTCCATGCAAGGCAAATCGTCATGTATTAAAGAATATGTATGAATTAGTTCGATGCTTGCCCCAAGAATCCGTATAGGGCAGTTAGGACTTGTTTTTGACAAATCTCCGCCAAGCATTTCCCAAACTGCATAGCAAAGCGAGGGGCGCAAACGCTTTCCGCCAGCAAAAACGCTGTATCGCATTGCGTTGTTAAGCTCGTTAGGAATATTAAAGGCGGAAAAAACACTATCAAGCGTTTCCTCCGCCAAGTTTTTGTAATATTCAAGCTGTATAGAAAACCTATCTCTCATCTTTTGTTTTTATGTATGCTCGCCGTACTTCTTCAATTTTGCCCTCATAAGAGGTGAGGATTTCGCCACATTCCTGCACAAGCTCCATTCCTTCGGTATATAATGCCACCATTTCATCTAAGGGCATTCTTCCCTCCGAAAGCAACTTCACAATTTCATGCAATCTTTTAATTTTTATCTCGTATGC
>JAAZFD010000200.1 GCA_012511925.1 Clostridiales bacterium | reverse complement strand
TTTTAACTCCTCATACATTGCGTGTAGCCTGTCGCACTCTTTTATTCTTAGCCTTTTTGCGTTTGTTAATGTGGTTTCCCCCTGTTTTTTGCAGGCTAAAACTGCAAGTATGGGGAAAATATCTACGCATTGGGAAACATCTATTTCATTTTGTGTGAAGTCTATTCCTTGAATTACGCTGTCTCCCTGCTTTGAGTTTTTGTTTAGTCCTGTAATCTCAATACTTGAGCCTATCTTATTTGCTACGAAAAAGTTTGCAGCATAAGACCAATCACCCTCTACGGTTAAATCATTTGACCTTTTGTATGATTGGTTACCTAAAATTTCATATCCGCAATCGGTTTTTTTGATTTTGATTCCGAATCTTTCTAAAACATCGATTGTTAAATCAACATAGCTTTGTGATTGTATTTCTTCTATTATAATATAACTGCTTGCATTTAATAGCGGCAATGCAAACATCAGTCCAGATATGTATTGCGAGCTACATATTTCTCGATTTACCACATATTTCCCAGGAAATATTTTGCCAGATGCTGTCAATTCGTTTTTCTTGACTTCAAATTTTGTCGAGGGCAAAAGAGTTAAGAATTCATTGATGGGGCGATTTCTTAGGCTTTCACCGAGTATAAATTTTGCATTTTTCCCAAAAGCCAAAGACACGGGAATTAAAAATCTTAATGTTGAGGCGGAATCTCTAACATTCAAAACGGGGTTTTCTTCATTCAACAAAGCATTCATACATTCAAGCGTAGCCAAGTTATCATCGGATGGGTTTGTTATTTGCATCTCTTGACCGCTTAAAGCAGAGCATATCAACATTCTGTGCATTATGCTTTTTGAGGGCATACGCTTTGCAATATCGATTGAGCCAGATAGCTTGTTTGGGTGAATTCTTATGTTCATAAATCGCCTATAATATCTTTTAGTCTATCAATGGTTAGGCTTAATCCCATAACTTTGCCTATCTCTTGTAGAGAAACAATACTGATTTGTTTTCCCTCTGCTTTTTTATCTGAATCTATGCCATACATTACATCAAGTGTTGTGCTTGTGGGCAATGAGAACCTATTCAGCAGGCTTATCAGCCTTTGGGTTGTTCCCTCTTTTGTGATTTTTAGCTTTTCTCCAAGCCTTGTGGCGATAACCATTCCTATTGCCACCGCTTCGCCATGTGTTAGCTCATAGTTTGATGTGGCTTCTATACTATGACCGAATGTATGTCCGAAGTTTAGTATATGCCTTTCTTTTTTATCGAACTCGTCAAGCTCTACCATTACCGCTTTTAGCTTGCAGCACCTAAAGATAATTTCTTCTAAATCGTAAGGGGTACATTCCAACTCCCAAAACATATTCTTATCGAAAAGTGCGGCGTATTTAATGACCTCTGCCATACCTGAATTAAAATCACGCTTTGAAAGTGTTTTAAGAACTCCTGTATCTATTAAAACTAAGCTCGGCTGATAGAACGCACCTATCAGATTCTTTACACCATTGTAGTTTACTCCGCACTTGCCGCCTATACTGCTGTCGGTTTGTGCGATTATTGTAGTCGGAATATGAATTAGCGTTACTCCTCGCATAAATGTTGCCGCAACGAAGCCTGCAATGTCGCCCACAACTCCACCGCCTAAGGAGATGATACAATCGCTTCTATTTATTTTCTTTTCGTGTAAAAATGCGTATATTTTCTCAACTGTTTGAAGGTTTTTTGCGCTCTCCCCTACTCCTATGGAAATCGTGTGGTGCTCTATGCCATTCGTTTCCAATGCTTGCATTAAGTCGTTTAGGTATAGCCTTGAAGCATTGTCGTCTGTGATTATAACCGCCCTTTTTTGCTGTATGTATTTGCCCGCCTTAAAAAGCAGTCCATCTCTAATCAGCACGTTGGTAGTAACCGTTGAACAACTAATTGTTAAATTTCTTTTCATCTATTATAATGCGCCACCCAAAACTTAATTGCTCCGTATGCGTTAAACATAATTGCATAGAGCAGGATTACAAAATCATACCTTGTGAATTTCCAAGGCTTGTACTCGATTTCAATCGAAAGTTTCTTGTTTTCACTTCCCATTAGCATATACAAGAAAGCAAATGGCAGCATATCCACCGTATATCTTGCGCCAAACTGCCAACCACCCAAGGTTTTATGGCAACATAGCAATATTTGGTTTAACAAAAAGGCTAATATTATGACGAGCCTTTGAACCGAGAATGCGCCCTTGACTGCGTTTTTTATCATTCTGATAAACATGCAAATGAAAAACGGATTTGCAATGTAGAACATAAAGCCATCGAACCATGTGTAACTAAGGTGCAGGCGAGAATCGAAAAATATTTTCCCAACAAGTAATCTTTTTAGGTTGTCCCACAAATAAACAAGGCTGAATTGTCCATGCGTGGAGCCTGTGAATTCGGCTAAATAATTGTGTCCAAACTCTAAAAAATTCCCGAACCTTGCATAGTTGAATAGCATATAGCAAATTCCGATAATCGCAGGAATAATAAGC
>JAAZFD010000199.1 GCA_012511925.1 Clostridiales bacterium | reverse complement strand
TTATATGTTATAATGTTATGCAAAGGAGACTTAGGTAATGCAACACTTTCTAACAGATATACATCAAATACTTTCCGTAACGCGCTATAATTTCCGTATGTGGCGTGGTAACCTGCGTGTTATACTAACTTTCCTTTTAGCGTTTATACTCTGCTTTCTACTGTCGGACAAGGTTGCATCATTTGCCTACAAAATGGAAACGAGTATGCAGATAGTCGAGCCATTTATATGGACATTTGGAGACTCAAACTCAATATTGCTAATATCGCTATTGCTTATACTGCTATTTGCCGATATGCCTTTTCTTGGCGCAGGTGTACCCTATTACCTTGTTCGTATGAACAGGCGTAACTGGCTTATTGGGCAAGCACTATATGTGGCAACTGCAACGCTAATATATATGGTTTTCATACTCGGTTCAACCGCAGTTATATGTATGCAAAACAGCTTTTCGGGTAATATGTGGTCCCATACTGCAGCGCTATTGGGCTACTCTAATGCTGGGGAAGCGATAGTAATTCCCGCACTAGTAAAAACGCTTGAAATGAGCTTTCCTTACCAATGCATGATAACCATTTTCGGTCTTATGCTGATGTATACGCTTTTGATGGTTTTCATAATGCTTTACTTCAATATAAAAAAAGGACAGTTTGCTGGAATATTATCTGCATTTGCATTTTCACTTTATGGATTCCTACTTAATCCAGAGCTAGTAAAGACGATATTCCAATTACCCGACGAGTTAATGTATAAAGCAAATGTTGCGATTGGATGGTTATCGCCGCTTAATCACGCAACATACCATATGCACAACTTTGGTTATGACTTACTTCCACGCATGTGGCACACGTATGCAATATTCGCAGCGCTGATTGTGATTTTCTACATACTTACACGTAGAGCGATAAAAAAATACAATTTTAATTTTATAGGAAACGATTTATAAGGAGGGCAGCAAGTATGAGTGATATATGTATAGCAATAGAAAACCTTTCAATGGACTTTGGAAAGGACCGTGTGTTGAAATCAATAACACGGAGCTTTGAGCGTGGAAAGATACATGGTATAGTTGGCAACAACGGTTCAGGCAAAACGGTTATGTTCAAGTGCATTTGCGGTTTTTTACAACCAACCGAAGGGAAAATTACCGTTGATGGCAAGCGCATAGGTGTTGATGTGGACTTTCCCAAGGATATCGGAATAATAATCGAAGCACCTGGTTTTCTGCCTCAATACAGCGGAATGAAGAATCTCGAAATTCTCGCATCTTTACAAAAGAAAATCACGCCCGATAGGATTGCTCAAACCATGAACTTGGTAGGACTTGACCCAGCTATGAAAAAGCCCGTTGGTAAATACTCACTTGGTATGCGTCAGCGATTAGGCATAGCACAGGCAATAATGGAGTCGCCTGCACTAATGATACTCGATGAGCCTATGAACGGTCTTGATAAGCATGCCGTTAAATATATGCGTGAACAGTTTTTGAAACTAAAAAATGATGGTCGCACAATACTCATAGCAAGTCATAATGTTGCTGATATTGACGAGCTATGCGACACTGTCTGCGAGATGGACGCAGGCGTTATGACCATGATAAAAGAATGATTTGGTGGATTAAAATGAAAAACACACTTGTAATAATTTTATTGACCTTGCTTATACTTCCGATTGGAATTACTTCGCTTGCTGATAGTAACAACAAGCTATCAATCGAAACTACTAAGGCATACACAGATATGGAGAAAAGCTACTCAAACGGCTATGTTCCTACTGTAAAAAACGGCAAAGCCACAATAGTTCTGCCCCTTGTAGGTGAAACTACAGGAAACACAATTACAGTAACTCCCGAGATTGATACAGAAAGTCCTTTTATTTATGCGAACTACCGATTCGATGTTAAAAAGAACAATGGAGTTTACCTTGTAAAGCTTGTACTTCCGCTCAAAACTGATAGGCAAAACGGATTATATCCGGTGAAATTTAATGTCGAATATATAACAAATGAAGTAGCGCAAACACAGGCTTTTACCGTTTTTGTAAGTATTACCGATGCAAACCCCATAAGGACACCGGAGTTATTAATTTCTGAATATAAAAACGAACCCGAAATCGTTAATGGCGGAGATGAGTTTAGCTCTACCGTTACAATCAAGAACATAGGCGGTCAAATGGCCGAAAATGTTAAACTCACCTACTCTGGCATGGAAGACGACCCTTCAATCGTTCCCTCAAAATCATTAAATACGATTATTATCGATAATATTAACGAGGGGAAAAGCAAGCAGATAGACTTAAAGTTTAATGTCTCGCCAGATGCGCTTGCAGGAAATCAAAGTTACACGATAACGCTTGAATATTCAGATGCACAAGGAAATCTCTACACGCTAACGAAGGTGTTAACCATAAAGGTAAATCAACCTACAGAAATTTCAATCGATGAGATTATGTTTCCTACTTCTGCTGAATCAGGTGAGTCGGTCGTTCTACCGATAAGCATACTTAACACTGGTAAATCTCCAATATATCGAATCACTTGCAGGTTGAATGTGGATGGACTGTTCGGTTCTTCACTATTCATTGGCGAAGTGCCAGCAGGTGAAACTGGTTATGGCGAAATGAAGGTTTTTATCGGAACGCTTTCGGGGAATAATCTTTTTGGTGCAGCAACAGGTGCACTTACAATCTCCTACTTTGATATAACCGGTGCAGAACACACCCAAACTGTTGACTTGAACACAGATATTGTAGAGCCTGCTGCAGAAACAGACAAAGCGCAACCGTCAGAGCAAGAGGTTGCGGCACCGCCTATAAGCCAATGGTATGTTAGCGTTATTGTGGGAATAGCCGTTATCGCTATTGCCGTTGCTGTAATTGTTGTAACTAGCTATCAGAGAAGGTTGAAGATGGTTATGTATGGGGGCGGTAAAAGGGAGGAATGATGGCGTGATTATTAATACCACTAACATATTTGTATGCTTGCTAAATAAAGAAGTCCGCCGTTTTTGATTATTCAATCTGATATGCACAAATCAGATAATAAGTTTGATAAAAGTGTGTAATTGGAGTATTTGTTTTACTATTGACAAAGCATTTCAAACCTACTATTATCTGGTAAAGGCTGTTCGTAGTCTGTGTGTTTATGAAGTGTTCGTTTTTGGGATTGAGGTAAGTCCAATGGGCTTGACATATTGAATATGACAACTACGGCAACCCGACCACCTATGGAAATTATAACTTCACTTGGGAGGGTAAAGAGCTATCAGGCATCATGAACCGATCGCCTATCTCGTTCGTATCATCATATGCATATGATGATAACGGATTACGTACAACAAAAACCTTGACAGGTAGCAAGGTAACAAAGTATACTTGGGATGGAAACTTGCTGATAGGTCAATTCGACGGCACTACTACCTTGACATTCTCATATGACGCTAACGGAAATGTTGTAAGCGTGTTTAACGGCTCATACTGCTACTACTATCAAATAAATGGTCGTGGCTGAAGCGCCGCCAGTGGCGGATAGAGCGAGTCGAAAGACCAATGAGCAAAGGAGTTTTCAAACGGAAGTGAAGAATACGACTATTGCGAATTGAACCAAATGATATAGTAGGTATCATAAACTCAAGCGGACACAGGTAGTCGCCTACACATACGATACATGGGGCAAACTACTTTCAGTAACAGGTTCACTCGCAGGCACAATCGGAGAGCAAAACCCATTCCGCTATCGTGGCTACTATTACGACAACGAAACAGGCTTCTACTACCTGCAATCAAGATACTACGACCCCACTACAGGCAGATTCATTAGCCCCGATGTGTTGGTTTCCACAGGGCAAGGGATTATCGGGCATAATATGTATGCGTATTGTCTTAATAATCCGGTGAATATGAGCGATAATGGTGGGCAGATTGCATTTGCTACGGTTGCTTTAATTGTTGTTGCAGCTGCAGCGGTTATTACTGCGGCTTTGAAGGCAAAAGACATTGCCGATACTGCAGTTGATGTATATGATTCAATTTTTAATGTTCCAGATAAAATGGAGATGCTAAAAAGCACTCACGTGATCAATGTTATGGGTTTAGCGATGATGGGTTCAAAATATCAGGTTGTTAACATCGGCTTGTACGAATCTCCTTCGGAATACGCTGGTGAATGCGAAAGGCAGGCTAACAACCTGAAGAGTCTTGGCTCCACTGACGACTATACATATCTTGGAGAAATCCTCGCCAAAGAAAGCAGCATGATCACAGCGCAGGACATCGAATATGTTCGTAATTTTGATGTGCTTAGTCATACTATGAATTGCATTCAAAATAAGGCGGCAGGGAGTATTTTGAAAAACGCTGTGAATATCTACCAACGCGCATGGTCGCAGTTTAAAAACCTATGCCAATAAGGAGAACTCTATGAGACTTACATTATCCATTTGCATTGTTGGGTTATGTGCTTTACTAGCTTTTTCAGGTTGTAGTTTGATTTCAATCATTGAAACACCTATTGAAACACCTACAGTTACAGAATTTAAACCCGAGACGATTGATTATGCATGGGCTATTTGTCGAGAATATAACAATGAAATATGTTTGCGGGATTTTATTCCTGTGTTTGAAGCAAGTGATTATTTGATAGTTGAACTAAGTCCTGAAACCGACTCAGTCGTGGGCGTATTCAGCATATACGAATTCCAAACTGGGGAGTCAGTAACTGTAAAAGAGCTTGATACTGAAAATGAAGCCGAGCGAGCCTATGCTTGTGCGGTTCGCGGAGAAGAATGTGATGTTATTGTCAATAGAACGTTTAAGGAACTGTTCTTTGATTCTTGCGCACGAGTTGGCAATCAGATTGTGTACGGCTCCAGTACTTTGCTCCGTTACTTACTGTTGACAGCAGGACTTGAAGTGCCTGATGTAATATCAGTGCCTGATAAATCTAATTATGTTGACACTGATGTTAGGGAATTGCAGATAGATGATTTGACAGCATACCTGACGGCAAACGGGTTTGTAGTGCATGAACCATACTATTCTAAAAGAACGCATATATCGCATTTTGTCACAAGGATGGATGGGATGATAGTATGCTCAATAAGTACTTACTTCGAAAAATTAGATGCCCCTGACTACGTTAAACTATGTGAATCGTCAGAAATATACGCCAAAACATTTGCGGTAGGACGTAGGTTCGTACTTGCCGAAGATGCAAGAAACACGTATGTTATCACGTACATTGACGGAGTCTTAGACGATTTTATTGAACAACTACCGCTACTAACCTACTGATGACCCTACAACCTACTAGCATACTTAGCTCCACCCCCATATGGGGGTGGAGCATCAAATGATCTAGACAACAAAAAACTTGACAGGCGGTGCAGTAACATCGTATACTTGGGATGGAAACTTGCTGATAGGTCAATCCGACGGCACTACCACCTTGACATTCTCATATGACGCTAACGGCAAATGTTGTAAGCGTGTTTATCGGCTCATACCGCTACTACTATTAAATAAATGGTCGTAGCCGAAGCGCCGCCAGTGGCGGATAGAGCGAGTCGAAAGACCAATGAGCAAAGGAGTTTTCAAGCAACAGTGAAGAAAACGGCTATTGCGAATTGCAGGGAATGATATAGGTACAGTTCAATCGCTGATACAAAACGCTAAACCAAAACCCCTCTATCATACTCAGGTAAAGGGGTTTTCTTATATTAGCTTCACTCAATACCTATCCGCAATACTCGGATTATTCCCATTGCAGTATATGAGTACGGTTGAGAGCCCAACACCGATAGCGCCTACATACCATGGCATTGTTACCCCTGCTGTTACTCCTGCGTTTACTATTGCTGTGAATACTGCGCTTAGCATACCTATCCAAAACAGTATGCTTTTGTTTCTGCTTTGTGTTTTCATACTTCCTCCTATTTGGTTTCAAGATTATCTATTCTATGCGAGTTTGATTTCGAGCGTTCCTCTACTATGTATAGGCGCTCTATTACATTGTTGTGCTTATCTACTTTCTGCTCAAGTTTGTTGAGCCTGAAAGTTGTTAGCTTGTTTGCAGTCAATATGCCTGCTATGCTTCCCATAACCGTTCCTGCGAATGAGAATAGCGCCACAATGATTGTGTTGT
>JAAZFD010000198.1 GCA_012511925.1 Clostridiales bacterium | reverse complement strand
TATATGAATCGTAAGCAGGTTTTGGGCTTTCATCCTCTATGCCTACATATTGCGAACTGATATAGCCGAACAAATCGCCTACCTTTACACGATACCATGAGGGGTTTGACATATCTAAAATATCAAGTTTTGTGCCTTGTTCGAGCTTCGCAATTATTATAAATTTCGTAGACGGGCCTGAACGCATATTTACCTGTGAGCCAGTTACATAGCCCTTTTCGATTACTTCGTAGCGTGGTTGAAGTATGGGCGTGTTCCCGGGGAAACTCAAACTCGGAGATGTTGTTTTTCCCTTCTTTGCAGGCTTCGTTTCGCCACCGATTTTTATTGCACCGCTTGAAGCGTCCTCGGTTACTGGGGGAAGCGGCTTAGGAGGTTCAATGGTTGGAACATCTGTTGGAACTTGAATATCCATCAAAGACATTTCAGCTGTTGGGAAATAAAACTGCAAAATATCCTTGAAGGTATGACCGTCTAATGCACGTGCTTGCGCTCCCCTTTGGGAAAGCCCTACTCCATGACCCCATCTAACATGATAGATATTGTACTTATCACCTATTTTTTCGCCCCAATAAACGGATAGTGAGCTGTCTTTGAAGACACCGTAAGATAATAGCTTTGAAACAGGAAAAATCAATTCAAGGCTTATTAATTCTTCAGGCTCGGCGCTCATTTTCGCAACAAATTTTACCGTAACATTAGTCATATTGCGTTGAAGGTTACTGAATTTCGGGGTGTGTAGGAAAATATCATCAATGCTTGTAATGTCAACGGGTTCCGTTCCTAAAAGCGTTTTTGTCATGTCTTTTAGCATGAGTTTAATTTCGTTACTCATGGTTTGAGAACCCAAAGCTATTGAAACCTTTTCCATGCGTGAGTTCGAGTTCGAAAAATCGTAAGAATCAATCGAAACAGCATAACCATTGTTTAGCTGTGAATCGCCATTCCATTGATATGAGGGGTAGTTGGTTTCTCCGCCATTTGTAGAGGAATAGTATGTGGTTATTAAATCGCCCTTATAGGTTACAATGTTTGCGATTGAGCTATCAACGGCGTTAAAAATGTTTGTCCATGTGGCATTGTAGCCCTTGTACGCTTGGTCTGTCGATTGGTCTCTTATGTCGTAATTCTCTTTGGGCTTCATGCGCTTCATGGCATAGCATTTTGCCGCAACCGCTTGTGATTTAAGGGCTTCCAAAGGGTAGGAGTTGTTCATTTCAGCGGCTAAAACACCATAGAGGTAGTACGCCATGGGTAAGTGATTAACGACAACTATATTGCCGCTTTCACAATAAAAGTTTAAGTCGCCTAAGTATTTTCGGCTGTTTGCTGCAAGTGTTACATCGCCAGCCTCTTTTAGAATGTTATTCCTTGAAAGCGTAACCTGTTGCCCCGAATACACAGCCTGTCCATTTACCGTAACCTGTAAAGTATTGCTAACAACTGTGATTGAAATACTTGTATCAGATACGTTAGTATTGTTTTGAGACAATTTATAATCGCCCTTTGTGGTTAAATTCAAAGATGTAATGCTACCCAAGGATGTGAGTTTTACACGAATTGTGAAATACTTATCGTAAGCCTTTTCTTCAAAATTGTTATATGCAAGCGCTGTTTGAAAGCACCCTAAAAAGATGCTGATAACCAACACGAGTGCAAGTAAACGGATACCCTTCATAGCACAGCCTCCTTTGTATTCTACAAAATACTCCAAATATAGCGTAACATAATGCGAATAAAAAGGCAAAGGAAAAATTCAAAAAAGTATATTTGTTTACAAAAATTTTGCAAATTGGAAGGGTATTCCTCGTACTAATTGGTGAAGTTACTATTTCAAAGAACTCTGCATAATATATTGCATGGAAGATAGCGAAGTAAAGTGTATATATAGAAAACGAAGCTCAAGGCATAGGCAAAGAAAAACCTGTGCTGATTCTAAAGCAAAAAAGCCTATGATAATTAAACGAAAGCTATTGACCTCTCTATTGATAATCGTAATCGTGTTTATCTTAGTTACGGTTTGGATAAACAGTAGCATATTGCCTGCGATGCTGGCATTGTCGGGAGCGCGTGTGCGAAGCATTGTCCCTAATGCTATGCTAGATGCGATTGTAAGCTCGTTATCCGCAGATGATTCGTATGCTAAACTGCTCAAATATTTAGAAAACGGTCAAAAAATTTATATGCTGCAAGCCGATACCATAGCAATGAACAGACTTGCGGCGCGTTGCACAGAGGAAGCGCAAAAAAAATTATCTCAACTTGGCGATATTGGAATAAGCATTGCAATGGGAACGATTACGGGCATTCCGCTACTGTCTGGCGTGGGTCCTAAAATTCGTATGACTTTTACACCTGCCGGCAGTGTTGCATACAACTTTACCTCATCGCTTACAACTTCGGGCATAAACCAGTCGCTTTATAGAGTGAATATCGTGCTTACCGCAAAGGTTTATATCATATTGCCTGGCGCTTCAAAATCCGTTGAAGTAAGCTCGCAGGCGGCTATTGCCGAAAGCGTTATTGTGGGCGAAGTGCCGCAGGTTTATACGAATGTTCCCGATATAGATTCTATGCTCAACTTAGTACCCAATGAGGTACAACCATAGCTTTGTAATAAAACTTTAATTATAATGTTACATATATGGCAGGAATTTTCATGCATTTAATGGTATAATGTATATAGCACCGTATTATAACGGAGTGCAACGAAAGGAGATAATATTATGCGTATCACTATTACAGGTAAGAACATTGAGATTTCGGATTATCTTTACAGCACAGTTGAGAAGCAGGTCAAAAAACTTGAAAAGTATTTTGACAGCGAAACAGCAGCCAACATTATGATGTCGATTCAAAGAAATCGCCACACCGTTGAAGTTACCATTATTTGCGGTCCTGAGGTTATCAGGGCGGCTGACGTTACAGGCGATATGTACGCCTCGGTAAACAATGCACTTAAAAAGATTGAACGCCGCATAATTAAGCACAGAACTCGCATATCGCATGGCTTACGTAGCGATGCTTTCCATGATGAATCACCAGTTTTCGGCGATACAATTGAGCCCGAGGAACTAAAAGAGCGCAACGTTGTTAAGGTTAAGCATTTCGACCTTAAACCTATGACGGTTGATGAAGCAATTTTGCAGCTTGAGCTTTTAGGACACTCCTTCTATGTTTTCACAAATGGCAACACAGGCGATGTAAACGTATTGTATTTGCGTAATGACGGAGACTATGGTTTAATCGAGCCAGAAGCGTAATTAAAAATAAATCTTTGCCCCTTCCAAAATGGGAGGGGCATTTTGCTTAATAAAACATTATCTGGTAGGATTTTTCAAACTTAAACTCGAATATTCATCGAAAATCGCTCTACGGCACGATTCTACTTGCAGAAAAGCGAAGCCTAAAAAACTGCTTCACCCATTCAGGGTACTTTATGTAATCCTTATCTTCAGCTAATTTAACAAGTGTTCTGTATCCTACACGTTTATCGAGGATTGCCAGTATTTTAATAATATAGTCTTCTGATTCCAACGCCGATTTAATTGACATGTTGCGAAAATGCAACACCGCATCAATGAAATCCAATTCACTATATGTGCAGTTTTTGTCCCAATCCGGTTTAAGCCGTTTATACATTTCTTCGTACACTTCATCGTAGTTCATACCCGGCTCAAACTTGAATATGTCGGATACAGCTAATTCTTGATAATGTGTTTCTATCCAAGCAAAGCAAACAAGCTCTCTGTCGTCAAACCGGATAGAAGCTCTTCCGTAAGCATTATGAACATCATGGTAGTTTGTAAAGAAATAAGAAATTCTACCGCTTAATTCTTCGCAAAGAAAATCATTTAATTGCTTTTTTAGTCCGCTCCAAGATTTATAGTTGTCCATAATGGTGCTATATCCTGTCTATTAACGCCACCGAGCGAACGGTTATACACTCTAACCTACCCTCTGCATTAGTTTTTTCGGGCGTTGTTGCCTTTACGCTTACTGCATCAATATCTACGTTTAAAGCATAAGCAATATTTTTACGCATCTGCATTATATATGGCTCAAGTTTTGGTTTTTGGGCAATTATTGTGCTATCGCAGTTAATTAACTTGTAGCGATTTGCTCTTAGCAAATCTGCTGTTTTTTCAAGTAGAATCATGCTTGAAATATCCTTGTATTGCATATCATTATCGGGAAAATGCTGTCCTATATCGCCTAATGCAGCCGCACCCAATAGTGCATCTATGATTGAATGCACCAACGCATCGGCATCGGAATGTCCTATCAGCCCTAAGAAAAATTCAACATCAACTCCACCCAAAATCATTTTTCTTGTGGGACCTAATCTGTGTGTGTCCTCTCCGTAACCTATTCGCATAATTGCCCTCCTCTGCTTTGCAATATTGCTAAGAAGATTTCTATGTCGCCCTTGTGGGTTAGCTTCATATTCGGATAATCGTTTACGAAGTAGTGCGGATTATGCCCTGCTTGCAGAAAAATCTCGCAATCGTCTGTGTAATTCTCTAATTTTTCCGCTTGCTTGTACGCATTTTTTATCAAGACAAACTTAAACGCTTGTGGGGTTTGCATAGCTAACAATTCGTCTCTATTTATTGTTGCGTGGTTTTTTTCGTTTCGCAAAGTATCTACAACTCTTGTAGTGGCTATTGCACTTCCGTGCTCTTGTGCTTGCTGAATGCTTTGATTTATTGTTTCGGGTTTAATCAAGCACCTTGCGGCATCGTGGATAACCACTATTTCAGCGTTTTCGCAAGCATTAAGCGCATTTATTACAGAGTGCGCCCTAGTTTCCCCACCCATTACGCATCTTGCAGGTATTTTTGAGCCTTCGCAAAGCGTGTTTGCAAAAATATGTGTTAAATCCGAAACAGCAATTATGACCTCATCTATATCGGAATTACACAACGCACCAAAGCTAAGTTTAAGTGCATTTGTATTCCCTAAGGGCATGAGCATTTTATTTTCGCCCATGCGAGAAGAGCTTCCTGCACCTAAAAGTATTCCAACTGCTTTCATTATTGCAACTCGTACATCTGCATTGATTCGTCCTTTTTAGGGTTTTCTAAAATCGAGTTAACCTTTAAGGTGGTTAGCTTTTCTCCAAATCGTATGCTTATTGTATCGCCGATCTTTACCTCGCTTGAAGCCTTTGCCAGCTTGCCGTTTAAGCTAACATGACCCTTGTCGCAAGCCTCGTTTGCCAATGTTCTACGCTTAATTATTCGTGAAACCTTCAAAAATTTATCTAATCGCATATAACCTCTAAAAAAGCCACAAGATTTACTCGTGGCTTAATGTTTTTATTTAACGCCAACCTTTTCAATCAGCTCGTTGTTTATTACCATTATTTTTTCGTTGTCCTTCATCCACTCTTCAACCTTTGCATTGTAGTGTTCGTCTTTTAATGTGGGTAGCAGATGTTTCATAATCGTGTCGGAAATATCCTTCAAAGCGATTTCGCCAGCCTTTTCGTCCCCTAGATAGTAGATTATATGGTAGCCGTCATCGTCTTTGAATACCTTTGAATATTCACCCTTTTTGAGCTTAGCAAATTCTGACTTCGCCATAGCGCTCCAATCCTCCTTAGCCTTATGCTCGGTGCTGATTAAAAGCCCATCCTTTTGCATACTCTCGTAATTTATGATTGCGCCGTCTTCAGAGTATTTAAGCATCACAACGCCAAAATCCTCGCCAGCCTGTAGCTTTGTGTAGGCTTCGTTAATCTTTGCTTTGGCATCCTTGAAAAGTGCGTTATGCTCCTTTGTGTTCTCATCGCTTAGCTTCTTATACTCGGTAACAATCTCTTTTAGCCTTGTCTCGTTTGTTTTCTTTCCAGAAAGGCTATCCGCCAAAGCAAGCTCGCCATATTCTTTTTCGAGGGCTGACATCTTTGTTTGGTTGTCTTTATATTCCTTTGAATACTCGCCCTCTGCGGTTGTGAATATATGCAGAACTCGAGAGTATCCTTCGGGAACGAGCAACGGCGGAACAGCGGTTTTATGGTCGGATATTGTACCATACATATCGAACATTTCCCTTTCGGTTTTGTACTCGCCAGGGTTTTCGGTGTAGTATTTCACATCATCTGCTTTAGAATCGGCATACCAATCTGCTATATCCTTTTGCGAAACGGTAACGCCTTTTGTGATTTCCGCAATCAAAAGGTCAACAATATAGCCATCGTGTGCTGATTCTTTCATATAATCCATATACGATTCTATGGTTGCATCCTCGCCCAAGTTGTATTTCGCTTCGTTTAGAATATACTTCTCAACCTGCTTATCAACATCGAGTGTATCATCTGATTCCTTGTCTTTTTCTGCAAGCTCGGTATAGTATTCGTATAGTTCTTCAACATCCTGTTCGTATCTTTCATCTATTTCCGTTAGCTGTTCGGCGGTTAAATCAGTTAAGCCAAGCTCGTTTGCCCTGTAAAGAAGCATTTTTTCTTGAGCCAAGGTTTCTGTAATCTTTTCCTTGTATTTTGCTAAGTCTTCTGGTTTCTCTGTTATATCCAAATTATAGTTTTGCCTATAATAAGCGGCTATGTTGTTGAAAAAGCTAAGATATTCACCAAAAGTAACCTTGTATTCGCCAACTGTTATAACTGGGGTGTTAAGCTCTTCCTCTGTGTATTGAGCGGGTGTTGCGGAAGGCAATGCGCCCTCTGGGACTACATTGCAAGCGGTTGCTACACAAGTAGCTATAAAAACTAATGCACAAACAAATGCGATTCGCTTGATATGGAATTTTTTAATCATGATTACCTCGCTAAAATTATTAAGCTATAAGCTATTTGTCTATTATACCCAAAGACTTGGTTGATTGCAAATAGTAATACCGCAATAGACAGCATTTTCAGGGCTGTAAAAAACGATTTAATGCCCGCCCTTGAATGAGTGGGCATGTTTTACCTATATTCGTATTGGTTTTATCAAATTTTAGCTTTGCTATTACTGCTAACTGACTAATATTTTCAAAATCGCTATTGCATCACCTGTGTTTACTTTTCCATCACCAGTAACATCAGCAATGACCTTCTGGTCTTCGTTAAGCGTTACTAAGCCTGCATAGTACTGCAAAACTAAAGCTGCATCGCCGGTATTTTTACTGCAATCCATATTAACATCACCAGTTTGCCATACATATTCAATGAAAACAATGCGAGAGTAATCGCAATCCGACCAACCTCTTATCTTGCTATCGAACACTGGATTATCCATAATCGCAGTAAATAAGCGCAGGCATCTGTTTTTGGTGTCTATAAGTCTGCCGGTCGAAGCATCATAAGAAAATACCGAACCACTTTTACCAGGCTCTTTAATTTTCAGATACGAGTACGCACTTAGCTTTCCACCTTGGTTTTCTAATTCAAAGCTGAGATTATCCTCACCCTCTATTACCTTCCAAACAAGTGCAGAGTCGTTTATACTGTCAATCGAAGTAATATCCACGGCACTCATTCCCTTTGCCATATTCCCGGCATACGAAATGTTCTCGGCACGCAATGCGTAAAGTTTTCCATTGAATTCGCAGGCTAATATGTAGCTTTTGCCGCCTTCAGGTGCCGTAGTGTTTGGAATATTGGATAAGGTTGGATTGTATGTATAAGAATATACAGGTGTTCGTTCATACTCATACATTTCATAATTGCCTTGAACATAGTCATGATTGCAAAGAGTAGGGTAGCACATATTTGGCATTGTGTCTTCGATGCTGTACTCTCTGTTTTCCATAAAAGATGCTCCTTTTAAGAAACAATCGCTGCCATCTTTTGCTTCTTGGTATGCGTCAAGCACGTAAAACTCACCGTCGTCTGCTTTTACAGTAAGCCAATAAACTAGCTTTCCTTCATATCTTCCTCGTGTAATTACGCTGTAAATTCCCAGTTTATCGCAAATTATTTTCATCGCATTTGCATAAGCGGCAGGCAAAGGCGATAATTCATCATCACAAAAAACTGAATATGCACTATGTTCCAGCGGATTATCGCTATATGTGTTTGCGTTTGGCTCGTTAAGCGAAACCACATAATCATAAGCCTTACGTAGTTTTTCATACATATCATTATCATCACCATTGATAATTACATCAATTTTTTGATTTATTTTGGCTTCTGCCAACGCAACTTCGGCAGCGGAATCAAACATTGGCTTTACAGCAAAGCCAAAATCTTCTCCATGTGGGTAATAGAATGGAAAATACACAGAAACCGAATAAGAATTCAACCAAAATGCTTCCGGGTGGTCATAACAGTATGCGTACCATGCAGCCAATGCTGCCGAAAACGGAGCATTCGCTTGATTGGATAATGAGATAAAAGGCACGTTTATTACATCTCCATCATCGAAATTATCATGTGTATCCGGAACCGCACGGTCAAGACTTTCGTACATATGCTTCTCGTAAGGTGTAAGATAATCATAGCAGTTGGCATACTCGTTGTTTGCAGCCCTATGTATGATATTTTGCGTTCTCTCGTCGGGCTTAAAAGTGAAAACCTCATATTCGGGCTTCTCTGTTTCATCGACTATATACAAGCCGTAGTCTTGCTTTGAGTGGTTAATGTCAGTTTTTTTGGTTAAAACCCTCATACCGTCCATAACAAACAAAACAGAACCCGAATAAGGCAAACCACAAAGTCCTTTCCCATTATCCCCAACTGCGTACAGCACACCATCGGTATCAATAACAGCCGTAATATAACTATCTGCAAATGTATCTCTTACATTGCTCTTAACAAGAACAGGGGTAAGCCTATCCGTTGTTGTACCATCGCCAATTTGACCGAAATAGTTTAACCCAACAGTATATAAATTATTTGCTGTTGTAATAAATGACGTATGCCCCACGCCGCAACTGACCGTATGAACATTAAAGTCTTCAAACACCCTTGTATGCTCGTGCACGTATTGTGCATCCGTAGTGAATCCGAATGCGTTGGAAGAGTTTACACCAAAAGCGTACACTTCGCCATTAGTTTTCATAATCGTTGTATGCGAAAGAGATGCGGATACCTCCGCTACATTTTCAGTAATCTT
>JAAZFD010000197.1 GCA_012511925.1 Clostridiales bacterium | reverse complement strand
TGATTGAGCTGATTATAAAGAGAAGGAGAGCCATAATTAAAATGAAGGTAAACTTTTCGGAAACGGTGTTGAGGGATGCGAATCAGTCTTTAATCGCAACCAGGATGCCGTTTTCCGATTTTGCAGGAATACTTGAAACGCTTGATAAAGCAGGATACTATTCCTTGGAATGTTGGGGTGGAGCAACTTTTGATTCTTGTTTGCGTTACTTAAGCGAAGACCCTTGGGAAAGACTTAGGAAGATTAAATCCAAGGTTAAAAACACGAAATTGCAAATGCTACTTCGTGGTCAGAATATACTCGGCTACAAGCACTATCCCGATGATGTAGTAAGAAGGTTCGTTGCACATGCCGCACAAAACGGTATAGACATTTTAAGAATCTTCGATGCGCTCAACGACTTCCGCAATATCGAAGTCGCAGTGGACGAAACTTTGAAACAGGGCGCTCATGCACAGGGTTGTATCTGTTACACCACAAGCCCTATTCACAATATTGAAAAATATACGGCAATGGGCATACAACTAAAAGAGATGGGTGTCCATTCTATATGTATAAAGGACATGGCAGGAATAATGGGTCCACAAGAAGCCTACGACTTGGTAAAGGCACTAAGAGAAAACACGGGGCTTCCGATTTATGTGCATACTCATTCAACAACAGGCTTAGGCCCAATCACATTAACAAAGGCTGTTGAGGCAGGTTGCGCAGGAATAGATACTGCAATCTCATCTTTTTCTGGTGGAACTTCACAGCCGTCAACCGAATCACTGCATTTTGCTTTGAAGCAAATGGGCTATGAATCTGGTCTTAACGAAAAGGTTCTTAAAGAAATAAACGACTTTTTCAAGCCCATAAAAGCGGAATATCTATCCTCTGGACTTATGGACGCGTTCGTAATGGGAACAGAAACGGATGCTTTGGTATATCAAGTACCAGGCGGTATGTTGTCTAATCTCATTGCACAGCTTAAGGCACAAAACGCCATAGACAGGTTGGAAGAGGTTTTAGCCGAAACTCCCAAGGTTCGAAAGGACTTAGGTTATCCCCCTCTCGTAACTCCCATGAGCCAAATAGTTGGTGTTCAATCCGCAAGCAATGTGTTGGCAGGCGAACGCTATAAAAACGTTTCAAAGGAACTCAAAGCATATTTCAAAGGCGAATACGGCAGGGCGCCAGGCGAAGTGAACCAAGAACTTGCTCGAAAAGTTTTAGGCGATGAATTGCCTATCACAACACGCTTTGCAGACACCTTAGCACCTGAATTTGAAAAAACCAAAAAAGATTTGGGCAAGTTGGCGCGAAACGACGAAGATGTATTGTCCTACATCGCATTCCCACAGATTGCATGTAAGTTCTTTGAGGAAAGAGAAGAGCGTGAGAATCGCACAGTAACCTATTCCATAATCAGAAAGTCAGAGGGTACGCTATGACAATCACAGGAGTTTTTTTGACTGTTTATGATGCGCCTATGCCTATATGGGATAGCGTATTAGTTGCACTGTTTTGCGTGGCAGGGGTGTTCGTGGTGCTTATTGCGCTTAGTTTGATTGTTAAGCTGATTTCTTCTGTACTACATTTAGTTTCAAACAAAGAGAAATCAGAACCCATTTCAAAGCAACAGCCCAGTTCCCTTGAACAGCACTACACAAATGGTAATCTTATATTAAAGGATGTAGATGAAACCACCGCCGCATTGATTATGGCTATAGTTAGCGATGAATCTGGCGTTCCTTTGCACGAGCTGCAGTTTATGTCGATAAAGCAACTGCGAAACGATTGATTAGTATAGGAGGATTTATGATATACGTTGTTAGAATTAACGATTTGGAATACGAAGTAGAGGTTGAACGTGGAAGTGCAACCGTTTTAAGAACAAATGAGGTTTTATCAGCACCGATAGCCCCCGTAGCTCCCGTAGCTCCACAAGCTATTGCTGCTCCACAAGCTCCAAAGTCTGCAAAGGTAAAAGCAAACGCTAACTCCATTAATGCGCCAATGCCAGGAACGATTTTTGACATTAAAGTTCAATCCGGTCAAAGCGTAAAGGCAGGAGATGTGCTTCTCGTTTTTGAAGCTATGAAAATGGAAAACGAAATAATGGCACCCGCTGACGGAGTAGTTTCCAAGGTTCATGTTGTTAAAGGTGCGTCGATTAACACCGGTGATGCGTTGGTTACAATGCAATAAGGGGGTACGACGGATATGTTTATAGAAACCATACGTAGAATATGGGTGGACTCGGGTTTTGTCGCAATCACTTGGCAGCATGCTATAATGTTAGCTATTGCCTGTGTGTTGGTGTACCTTGCGATTGTAAAAAAATTCGAGCCATTGTTACTGCTTCCAATAGCTTTTGGTATGTTATTGGCAAACCTCCCATTAGCAGATTTGATGGAGGATGGCGGCTTGCTCTATTATCTATATCAAGGTGTAAAGTTGGGCATTTACCCCTCATTGATATTCTTAGGCATAGGAGCAATGACCGACTTTGGACCCCTAATTGCTCGCCCGTCAAGCCTATTGTTAGGTGCAGGCGCACAATTTGGAATAAGCGCTGCATTCATAATCGCTACCGTTCTTGGATTTTTCCCGAACGAGGCTGCATCTATCGCTATAATAGGTGGTGCAGACGGTCCTACGGCAATCTACCTTGCAACAAAACTTGCGCCAAAACTGTTACCTGCAATAGCCATTGCGGCTTACTCGTACATGGCGCTAATCCCGCTTATTCAACCGCCTATTATGCGTGCGCTTACCACAAAAAAAGAGCGTGAAACAGAGATGAAACAGCTTAGAGAGGTATCAAAGCTCGAAAAAATCTGCTTCCCTATTGTAGTTACAATACTGTGCGTGTTGTTGCTGCCCTCTGTTGCGCCTTTAATCGGTATGCTTATGCTTGGAAACATTTTTAGAGAATCAGGTGTAGTAGAACGTTTATCGGATACCGCACAAAACGCTTTGATAAACATCGTTACAATTTTCTTAGGAGTTACAGTAGGTGCAACGGCGGCAGCAGAACAGTTTTTAAGCCCCGATACCTTGAAAATTATCGGGCTTGGACTGCTTGCCTTCGTTTTCAGTACCATTGGCGGTTTGCTTTTTGGGAAGTTCATGTATTGGGCTTCCAAAGGAAAGATTAACCCCTTGATTGGCTCGGCTGGCGTATCGGCTGTGCCTATGGCGGCGCGTGTATCACAGGTTGAGGGACAAAAGGCTAACCCCAAAAACTTCTTGCTCATGCACGCAATGGGTCCGAATGTAGCAGGCGTTATCGGCTCGGCAGTTGTGGCAGGTATTCTGTTATCGCTGTTCGGAGGATAATACCGGTACTCGTTTATTAACAAAAATCAGCCGCCCTTTTTCGGGGCGGCTCTTGTTTAAACAAGCACATAGCATTGTGAGGGATTACGCTCCCTTGACTGGGTAGAATTCTCTGAACAATTCTATATAATCGGGTAGGCGCTCAACGTTCGGATTGTAAAATTCAAAGGTAGTGCCGTTGCACTTTTCAAACTTTGTGCCACTAATCTCATAATCCTTGCGAAATTTACAGTTATCACCTTTGCAATGTGTGCAAGTTCCATATTTACCCACAAAAACGTTTTTGATGTTTTCGGGTGTTGAGTCGATATAATCAGAATGCTTTGTAACATTATTAAAAAACAAACGGAGAACAATTGAATCCGCTCTTACGTAAATACGAGCAACGACATTCTTGGATTTCGCATTGGCTTTGCGAAAAATCAGCATGTATTTTCCCCAACAGAAACCATTACCGATTGTTTCGCCGTATATGTAACCCATTTCTTCAAGGGCATGAGTAAATGCTACGATAAACTCCTTATCGCTTTTGCTGATAATAAACTGGTTTTCGTTGATGTGTTCTGTTATCATTGTGTTTAATTCGTTATTGTTGTATTTAGTCATTTTCATAATACACCAATAAGAAAACCTTGTAAAAAGGTAACGCAAGAATTAGATTTAACGAGATATGGCTTCCCATAGTATATGAATAAATGTAACAACAACTACTACTATCTTTCCGATATAGGTTGCTTTAAGTTTGTTTTTTTCTCTATTCTGTATTGTTTGAAGCAACATAGCAGTTAAAATAAATGAGAAATCTATCAAAATGATTACTCCACTCTTAGCGTAAGACAAGGACCGCCAAAATAGAGGTATTATTTCTGTAATTACAAAAGTTAGCATGCCTGCAATTAGGCAAGTAAATTTTATT
>JAAZFD010000196.1 GCA_012511925.1 Clostridiales bacterium | reverse complement strand
GTGCTATATAAGGGCGCAATTGGGTTCGTATCAAGGCAGTATTTGCTTCTATGAAATCAATAACAATAAAAGCACACGCAAAAATCAATCTTGTACTCGATGTGCTTTATAAACGAGAAGATAATTATCACGAATTAGATGGTATCATGCACACAATTGATTTGCACGATACCGTTTGCGTTACTCGAATGACAGACGCTTCACAGCGAGTAAGCGTAATCTGTAATGAGCCTTTGCCGCATAACAACACCGCATTTGTGGCGGCAACTATGTATTTGCAATCAACTGGAATTACAGACAGCATAGCAATAACCATAGACAAGGCAATTCCCTCTCAAGCAGGCTTAGGCAGTGCTTCAGCCGATGCTGCGGCTGTGCTGTTGGCAATGCAAGCACTTTACAATGCACTGAACGAAAAAAAATTGCTTGCATTAGCTGAAGCTATTGGCGCAGATGTTCCGTTTTGCCTTATATACAATAACGGAGGTTGTGCACGTGCAAGTGGAAAGGGTGAAAGGCTGGAAGCATTGCCAAGGTTAGATTTCAATTTGCTAATAGTAAAGGGTACTTGTGGAATTTCTACGAAAGAATTGTTTGAAAATCTAAACCTTTCAAGCAAATCAAGCCATATATACAGGGTTGATTGCGCTGTGAAAACAATAAAAGACAATGATTACAACACGCTTTATCTCAATATGTTCAATGCCTTAGAGAATAGTGCAATAACAGAATGCAAAGAGATTGAAAGCATCAAAAATGAGCTTTTGAGAATGGGCGCAAGGGTAGCTTTTATGACGGGTAGCGGCTCTGCTGTAGTAGGAATTTTTGAGGATAGTGCAGTTTTAAACTCTGCCAAAAGCCATTTCAAAAGCCTTGGTTACTACTGTGAAGCATCAAAAACAATCTAATAATATGTTCACAAATTGAATATGGTATATCATTAAATATATGTTGGAAAACAGGCGTTTTTAGGCGTTAATCTATTGAAATTCACACTCTCAATATGTTATAGTGCAGTTGGTAAACTATAAATATTTAGGAGGATAATATGGATATTCGTATAACGCATAGTCAGGTGAAAAAGGAAAAGTACACAGATGAAAGCACGTTAGGCTTTGGTAGGTTTTTCACAGACCATATGTTTGAGGTTACCTACACAAAGGATAAGGGCTGGCACAATGCTGAAATACTGCCTTATCATAGACTTTCGCTTGACCCTGCATCATCGGTTTTGCACTACGCACAAGAGTTTTTTGAGGGTATGAAAGCATACAGAACAGATGACAATCAAATTCTACTGTTCAGAGCCAAGGATAATTGCGCGCGCCTAAACCGTTCAGCACAAAGAATATGTATGCCCGAAATCGACATCGATTTTAACTACAAGGCGATAAAAACCTTGGTTGACATAGAGCGTGATTGGGTTCCTTCGTCTGAAGGCTCTTCGCTTTACTTGCGTCCCACAATGATTGCAAATGATGAGACATTGGGCGTAAAAGCCGCTTCAAATTACCTTTATTATATTATTTGCTCGCCATCTGGCGCATATTATAAGGATGGGCTATCCCCCATAAACATTAAGGTTGAGGATAAATACGTTCGTGCAGTTCGTGGCGGCACAGGCGAAGCTAAAACTGGCGGAAACTATGCCGCATCAATCAAGGCAGGCGACGAAGCCGTTAAACTGGGTTTTTCGCAGGTGCTATGGCTTGATGGTGAGGAAATGAAGTACGTTGAGGAAGTTGGCGCTATGAACATGATGTTCTTAATCGACAACAAACTTGTTACAGCAAAGCTAAACGGAAGCATTTTGCCGGGAATCACTCGTGATAGCGTTCTAACCTTAGCACGCGATATGGGAATCACCGTTGAAGAGCGTAAAATCGCAGTTGAAGAGCTTGTAGATGCAGGTAAGAGCGGTCGTTTAACAGAGGCATTCGGAACTGGTACTGCTGCTGTAATTTCCCCCGTGGGAATGCTTGCATATAAAAATGAACAGGTTATAATAAATAACAGGAAGATTGGCGAGCTTTCAATGAATTTATATAATACGCTTACAGGCATACAACGTGGCAGAATTAAAGATAAATTCGGCTGGATAACCGTAGTATAACTGTAAGCCCAAAGGAAGAATATGAGAAAAGCGAAATTTGCTATAGCATTTTTATTGGGATTGGTGGCGTTAGCCGCCATTTCCCTTACTTCATCGCAGGCTGCGAGCATAAGCTATTCGGTTGACCCGGCAGAATTGTCTGAAGCTGGTTTTGTGAACATCGTAATTAGCGTTACTAACGATTCAGATGCCCCCATGACAAGCATATCGCTTTCGGGTAACGGCAGAACATACCATCTGCCAAACGCTAATATCGCCCCTAATCAAACACAGGATTTGATGATTAACGATTTATACATCGAGGAAAATCAGCTAAACAGCACAATAGTCTTTATGCTTACTTGGTATGAGGAGGGCGAGTTCAAAAGCGATGTTATTCGTGTAACGGTAAACAAGGCAGAACCCACACCCACGATTCCACCCGACCATGAGCTATTGCAGTTCTCATATTCTCCCGATAAACGCAGCGTTGAGAAAAACGGTGTCGTTGAATTTACCTACGTAATTACTAATATCTCCTCTATGACTGTAAACGGCATAAACCTACAAGACCAAGAGATTGCAGGAAACAATATGATAATCTCAAACCTATCCTTAGGAGCAGGGGAGGAGTATGTTAAAACCTATACTTTCAAAATGGGCGAGACCTCGGTAATCGCTTCGCCTGTGCTTACTTATATCGGAATGACGGGCAACAACCGCTCAATTCGTGGTGAATCGATTAAAATCGAGCGTGTTACAGTTCAAATGGACATAGGCGTAACACAGGGCGAAACCAATCACAACGGCACAGAATTTGTAATCAAGCTAACTAATAATGGCAACAAGGCGATTACTGGAATCGAGATTAAAGACAACGAAGGCAAAACGGTTGCAAACAAATTCGATTTAGGAATTGCGGAAACCAAAGAGATTAAGCACACAGTAAGCCCTGATTTTGCAGGAACGATTAGCTTCGTAATTTCAGGAACATTAGCGACAGGTGAGGAATATTCTTATACAACTAATGAATATACGCTTTGGAAATACACCGACCCTGCCTTGATTGGAATTCTATTCAAGGTAGAGTTAGTAGAGCCATTAACAGACAAGGGGCATATTACCTTGAAGTTTATCGCCGAAAACACAGCGCAACTAACCATGACGGGGCTTGTAATTTCAGATGCAAACGACTTCGTAATAGGCTCGTTAAAGGACTTGGCTCAAGGCGAATCCGACAGTGCAGCATTCACAGTGTATGCAGGTGAAGCCTCGGTACTCACATTCTTCTTAGCCGCAAACGACCCCACAGGCAAGCCTTGGGAGTTCAGTACACAGATTATGGCAAGCGAGTTTGCTGGGGTAAACACAACACCAGCACACACGTCCGAAATTCCGCCGCTTGAAGTTGGCTCGGCTGTCAGCAATGTTTTGGTAGGAATTTTGCGTGTTTTGGCAGTTCTTACAGGACTTGCAGGAATCGCCTTAATCGTATTGGCAACCTTAGAAAAGCAAGAAAAGATTAAGCTATTCCAAAAGCGCAGGCAAGCAAAAAGGAGCCGTGAAAGGCAAGACGGAGATAATGAACTTGACTAATCTTTCGCAGTTTTCGAAGGTGCATTTGGTGGGTATAGGTGGCTGCTCTATGAGCGGCTTAGCCCAGCTTTTTTTGCACAAGGGCTACCATGTTCAAGGCTCGGATGCTAAGCGTACCCCCTTTGTTGACTCATTAGAAAAGCAGGGCATACAGGTTTTTATAGGGCATGATGCAAGTAATGTTGGCAAATCTGACTTGCTTGTTTATTCTGCCGCAATACCCGAAGATAATTGCGAAAGAGTTTACGCAAGAGAACAAAATATTCTCCAATTAGAGCGCAAAGACGCATTAGGCGCAATCAGTCAAACCTACAAAAATGTTATCGGAATTTCTGGCTGTCATGGCAAAACAACAATTACCTCCATGTTAGCGTTAATCAACGAATATTCAAAATTAAATTCCACAATACATATTGGCGGCTTTGTAGATTTCTTAGGCGGCGGCGTAAAAATCGGGAGCCACGACACATTCATAACCGAAGCCTGCGAGTTTGTTGAAAGTTTTCTCTCCCTGTGCCCCGATATAATCGTTCTGAACAACATAGATGACGACCACCTTAACTATTTCAAAGACATAGAGCATATAGTTTCTGCATTCGAAAAATTTGTGAATCTGCTGCCCGAAAACGGACTTTTAATTGCAAACACAGATGATTTTCGAGTAAAAAAGATATTCGATGCACACAAGGGCAATAAAATCAGCTTTGGGCTTAATAATGCAGACTTCTACCCTGCAAAAATAGTTTATAACGAAATGGGTTATACGGAATTTAACCTTATTAACAACGGAGTTGACCTTGGTAGAATCACCTTGAACATTATTGGCGAATACAATATGATGAACTCGATTGCAGCAAGCGTTTGCGCTTTGCAGCTGGGTGCAAAATTTGAGAATATTGCCCTCGCCCTACACGATTTTGCCCTCGCACGCAGAAGATTTGAGTACTACGGCACAAAGCAAGGCGCAAAGGTTTTTCATGATTACGCACACCACCCCGGAGAAATTAAAGCCGTTTTAGGTGGCGCAAAAAAATATCCCCATAACAAGATGTATGTTGTTTTTCAATGCAATAGCTATTCAAGGGCAAAAACGCTTTTCACTAAAGATGTTAATTGCTTTAATGATGCCGATATTGTGCTTGTCCCCGATATATTCCCTGGTCGAGAAAAAGACGATGGCACTGTTCACGCAAAAGATATGATAGAAGCCATAAATAACAGTGGAGTTACAGCCCATTACTTAGCAGAGTTTAGCGACATAAACGACTATCTAACAAAAGTATTGCTCCCCAACGATATAGTAATAACGCTGGGTAGCGGTGATGTATTTGAAAAAACAAGGAATTTAATCGACTAAAACTAACAATTCTTTCTCTATTGGTTTAGCGTTCTACAATCAACCATAAAACTCATCAAAAAACAGAACTACTCCCTCAAAGATTGCTTGTGCAACCCTTTGTTGATACTCGTCTGTTATCAATAGTGCCTCTTCCTCGGGGTTTGTTAAAAAGCCACATTCAATTAAAACGGAGTAGGGCAAGAACTTCGTAAGCCTATGCTCTGCCGCCTTATATTCACGCGGGTTCTCTATTTCAAGATTGCTATCTAAGGATTTTTGAATGTACTCTGCCAAGTATTTTCCTGCCGTAGAGTTCGTATTATAATACACCTCTGGTCCTTTAACGGCGGAATTTTCAAAAGCGTTTTGGTGTATGCTCACAAAAATATCTGCACTTGAGGAGTTTATAATATCCTCTCTCGCCACCATATCGCCCTCCTTGCTGTTCGCAAGTGCGTTTTCGTCTGTTCTCGTCATAACAACCGTATAGCCGGCTTCCTCTAAAAGTGTTTGTAGCTTTAAAGCGATTGTTAGGTTTACTACCTGCTCATGAATACCCGAGCTTGTACCCGTTGTGCCGGGGTCGAAACCGCCATGCCCTGCATCGAGCACGATTACATGAGGAGTTTTAGGCGTAACGAGGGGGTTAGAAGTCGAATCGGGGGTTGCATTACCCGTAATTGGTGGAGTTGACACAACCGGAGTTTCAAAGGGCTGTGGAGTATGATTTAGTGCGGAGCCCTGTGCCGCAGCGCTTATTCTTATGAATAGTCCGCAAAAAATTATTAAAAGCAAAAGCCCCACAATGATTTGTAGCGCATAAGCTCTAAGAAACAAGTCGAGTTTTCTCTCAACCTCAATATGACTTGAAACTATTTCTTCTCGAATATTCATACACTAATAGAATACAACAATTTATGACATTAAGCAACACGCTAAGCAAAATTTTTGTGTTCGCCTACTTATTTTAATACTAAAAGCAAAACATAGCGAACAAATGGTGCTAACTCAAAAACTATGTTTTTTTGTGTAACTTACAATGATTAAGTTTGTTTTTGTTACTTTTTTCAAAAAGCAAACGTGCCTATCGTCCTTTTAGGGCGAAGCCGTAAAACATATTCCCAAAATCCGTTTCTTATATTGCTTTGTTCAAAAGAGGTAATCGCCCTCTACTAAATGGTAAAGCTCTTGCTGATTCAAAAATGTTTTGCTTGCGTATTTTCATAATAACCAAGTTTGTTTTTGTTACTTTTTTCAAAAAGTAAACGTGCCTATCGTGCCTATCGTGCCTATCGCCCTTATCGAAAATGCTTGTCGTCGCTATAAACAGAAATAAGCGTTGCCTTGTCGGTTAGCTCAATTTTTATGAAATATCCATCGCTGTTTTTTGCGGTGAAAACTAAACCGTCTGTGTTAGGAGTTATGTTGAAGCCGCACTTTTGAACCGATTTAGCAAGCAAATAAAAATCAGATTCCGCAATTACCGTATATTTTGCAGTTATGCCGTACCTTGTGCTTTTATAATCAACAACCCTGATGCTAAGCCTTGGAAGCAGCTCTGAAAACTCGTTTTCGGGTATTGGAACGCTTGTTGGCTTAGGCGCATTTTCCGATATGCTTGGTGCAGGCGAATTAGCACTTATCGTTTCCAGCGGATGCGGCCTGCTTGTTTCCGCTATTATTGCGGATGAACCGCCTTTATTACTGTTCCCCTGTTCTGTGATAGTTGTTTTGCTACAAGCGGTTACAAATAATAGGCATACACCCAACGCAATCAGAAACGTTATGTTTAAAATTGTTTTTTTCATGCTTTTCCTCTAGGTATAATTAGTTTGTTTATGTGGGCGAAACGAATTTGCCTCCACGCGATTTTCTTAAGTAGAATTGTTTTCGTGTCAATAAACGGACTGCCTATCCGCATGGGCCGTTATTTTCGTTCTTGTGAAAAAGCTATTTTTTGCTGTGAATTAGTGTTAGTTTTTGTGAGTTTTGTGAGTTTCGTGGGGATTTCTCCCCACGTGCATTGAAATTAGTTTGTTCTGTTAGTTAAAGTGTTTTATATCATTAAATACTGAAACACTTGTTGCATTGTCTGTTACTTCTATTTTTATGAAGTAGCCATCGCTGTTTTGTGCGTTAAAAGTTAAACCGTCTGTACTAGCTTTAATGTTAAAGCCAGATTCCTGCGCATCAGCATACAGCGCATTAAAAGCATCGCTTTCTATTGCTTCGTAAATTACGGTTGTGCCGTATTCGTTGTCTACAAACTCTTGCACCATCATGCGAAGTAGGGGTAAAAGTGCAGTGAACTCGTTTTCGGGGAGTTGAACTTTGTTTTTATCTTTTCCAGAATTGTCTGTGTTATCTAAACCCCTAATCGAATATTTGTCTTTATCTCCTTTTGTGGTAGTATCGTTACAAGCCACCGCAAGCACAAATAGCATAGAAAGCGCAAGCAATAATGTAATTATCTTTATACTATTTTTCATTTATTCTCCTCTATCATTGAAATTCGTTTGCTTTTAGTTGCGGTGCGGGGATTTCTCCCCGCACATGCATAATTAGTTTGTTGTGAAAAGCATTATCAATAAATAGTAATGCTTATTAGAAAACCGGAATTATTCTAAGCTTTGCTTTGCCACCATCAAGCATCCAAATTATTGCATCCCAACTTGCGGGCAATGACGACAGGTTATTTGAAGCACAATTAGTTACTGTGATGCCGCTGTGTCCATAAGTCGCAGTGTTGAAGCTATATGACTCCATTCTGCCGCCTACGCTGGTAAAGTAGCAGTTGGTTATAGTAACAGCTGTGGATCCTTTATTACCTACTATTCCGGCTACTTTGTTGTAGGAAATCAGCTCATGACCGCTAATGTCAACTGCGCAGTTTGTAAATGTAGCGTTGTCTTGTGCGTGACCGGCGATACCGCCAATATTGTCGACTTCATTATTTATCAACCAGTTTGCAAAGGTGCCATATGTAAGGTCAGCGCCATCGCTATTGTTTACAGAACCATGCATATAGCATTCGGTTACCGTTCCACCGGCTACACCACCGGCAATACCGCCACCTCTATAGAAAGCTTCTATGTAACTGTCTTGCATGCTGCATTGGGCAATAAGACCGCCATAGCTTACACCAACTATGCCTCCAACATATCCGCTATTGGCGTTATCCATCGCACCTACGATTCCTTCAATCAAATGACAGTTTCTAATGACACCAGAGGAATTCATACGGCCTACAAATGCGCCTACATATTGATGACCATAAATACCATAAGATCCTTCGCCCGAGGGACTCGTAGAGATTTTAAGGTTTGCAATAGTGCCATTACTATAGGCAATCAAGCCGACGAATTGTTTACTCGATCCATAGTAGTCAATGGTTAAATTTGATAACTTGTATCCATTACCATTAAGTTTGCCTGTGAACATGTTCGAAGAAGAGCCTACAGGCGTCCAGTTGTCCGACATAGTAATGTCGTTTGCAAGTACAAAGTTTGCGCTTAAATTGCTTGCAATAGTAGCAAGTTCAGTTTGCGTTCTTATTGTGCGGCAACCTGTGGTCCAATCAGCAGTTAAGGTTAGCGGTGCGCTTACAGCAATTGTCTGTCCGGGATAGCATACTTGACCATTATCTGAACGTACCCAGTGGTTAAACGAAGCCGACAATGTATTTGAGCTCGTTGCACCAGCAGGAATATATTTGGGTATTACATAAGGTACTGTAATATTTGAGCCATCAATGGTAATTGGCGCAGGAATTCCTGTTGCGTCTGGTGTAGAACCAGCAGAGAACACTACTTCCAATACTATAGCTTTCCATTGTGCATACAGCGTTACATCAGAGTTTATTGTAAAGCTGCCGCCTGCAGTATACCCTGTGCCAGAGCCGTTGGCGGCCGTATTCCAACCGTCAAACTCGTTGCCTGTGGGGGGAGTGAAAGCGTTTGCCGATACTGTAACAGTACTACCTGCTTCATAGGGGCTATTAGCGTCTGTCATTGTGCCGCTACCGCCGTTTGCGTCATATGTTACGGTGTAGGTTGTAACAGGAATAAGCTCCCAAGAAGCCGTAAATGGTACATTGCTGTTGACAGTATATACATACCCAGCGTCATATGTTTCTGCGCTTAAAGTCCAACCGTCGAATGTATAGCCATCTCTGCTAAATCCTGTGGGTTGTGGCAATGTAATAGAATCGCCATCCTCAACGGTTTGAGAAGCAGGGGGTGTGCCTGTGCCAGGATCGATTATGACATCAACCGTCCATTCGCTTACCCATTGCGCTGTTAGCGTAATGTTGTTATCGGGGGCATTTACTATTGAACCGTTAGCAAAGTATGTTGTGCTATTGTATTCCCAACCAGCAAATGCAAAACCAGTTTTTGTGGGTTTATCTGCGGGCAATGTAATCGTATCGCCAGCATAGAATTCCATAGGAGCAGGAGCGCCTGAACCGCCTGCGCCTGCATCGAATGTAAGCGTGTACTTTTGCTTCCAAACAGGTGTAAGGCTGAAATCTGCATTGATTGACAAGGGACTTGGAACACTACCTATGTTATAAATAGTATTGCTGTTCTGCTCTTTCCAACCCGTAAATTCTTCGCCTGATTTTGTAGCAGTAGAGTCAGCAATGATTCCGCTTACATCATTTCCGGATACATACATTGTGGGGTTTGTAAAGCCTGCTTTTAGGTTTAGTGTATAGCTTGCGTCCTCAACAAAGCTCAATTCATAGTTGAATAGCTGTACCCAATGTGCAACGATTGTTACATCAGAGGTTACGGTAATTGTTCCGTTAACAAGCGCACCATCAAGGAACCAACCGTCAAAATTGAATCCAGTAGCTGTGGGCGGTGGGGGTAGTTCAAGTGTGCCGGTAGTTGTAGTGTTTTCGGGGAAAGTTAACGTATTCCCTGTTGCAGTTCCTGCGTCATAAGTTACGCTAAAGTCAGTTGTGCCTGGGTCTTCAGTGGGGTCGCCACCGCCTGGATTACCGCCACCACCGCCGGGTATACCGCCTGGGTTAGTGCCGTTTCCTGGAGGATTTGCTGTTGCGTCTATAAACATTCCGATTAAGAAACCGTCGAATACTTGAGTTGTAGCGGGTAAACCCTCAACTCTATCAGTTAGGTTTATAAAGTTTGCATTGATTGTATCCATGCTTTTGTTACCCGAAGGGCTGCCCGTTGGATACAGATAAAATGCAAAATTTTCTGTCTGTGCTGTATCGCCCGTTTGAGCCAATGCCAAATCGGTGCAGTTGTATTGAGTGATAAGCTCGGATAGATCCTCATACTTAAATGGGTTTCCTGCTGATTGCATCAGCTTGCCCATATCCTCGCCGTGTGTTTGATAACCATAAACATAGTGCATCTTTGCCTTTTCAACAAAAATAACAATGCTTGCGGCAATTTGTCCGTCTATTACCTCTAAGTTATCCGATAAGAATGAGGTAAGAGTGTTACGCGCGTCAGACAATGCCGACTTTGCGTTTGCTTTTGCAATCATGTTCGAAAATGCAGGAATAAGTATTGCTGCCAATATGCCAATTACCGCAATAACGATAATCAACTCAACGATTGTAAAAGCCTTCTTTTTTGAAATTGCTCTTGTCATGTCTATTCTCCTTTATTTGATGTGTCTATGTTTCACATTGATGTGCTTAACCAAAAAAAGCCCATTATATGTGATAAACATAGATG
>JAAZFD010000195.1 GCA_012511925.1 Clostridiales bacterium | reverse complement strand
TTTACAAAACTTATTTCGACATTATCTGCTTTGCTATTATATCCGTCTTCTTCTTTGATAATTGGTAGAAAATCGGGATTTATCTCGTAATTTATTGAGTTCCTGCCCAACTCGCGGGCAACTTTAGCTGTAGTTCCACTGCCTGCAAATGGGTCTAAAACTGTTTCACCGACAAAAGAAAACATACGGATTAACCGTCTTGGCAGTTCCTCGGGGAACATTGCCAAATGCTTGTCTTGTTTAACTCCTGCAAAATTCCAATGCCCTGAAAAGAATGTATTCCATTCCTCGTTTGACATTATCGATTTTCCCTTTTGTTCAACAGAGGGGGGCGGTGCTTTTCCTTGTTTTTTGAATAAAAGTATGTATTCATAATCGAGCTTTACAATCCCATTCCGTGGATAAGGGTAGCTTCCCATTACCGATCCGCCACCAGTAGTGTTCATGGTTGTGGTTTTTTGCCAAATAATTTTCCCCATGTAATCAAAGCCAATTGTTTCGCAAAATCTAATAATTTCGCTGTGAATAGGTATGATTTTATATCGCCCATAATACACTGAACGAGCGAACTGGTCTCCAACATTTATGCAAAGCCTACAGCCATTTTTTAAAACACGAAAACACTCCTTCCACACGATATTTAGATTGTTGATGTACGACTCATAATCATCGTCAAAACCTATTTGGTTATCAACGCCATAATCTTTTAATTGCCAATATGGAGGTGATGTTATTATCAAGCTAACGCCGTTATCCGAAACCTCATTCATTTCCCGGCAATCGCCATTATAAATTGTGTGTTTAGTAAACATTAAAAAATATATCCCTTCAAAACTGTATCATGGTTATTATACCACATTATTGTTTTTAGCAAAACTCCCCCCGAATTGACAATATTACAGATAAGCTATAAAGTATTAACAGCAAACAAAAGGAAGAAGTATGAAAAAAACTACCGCCCAAAGATTACGAAAAAGCATAATGCTTCTGTGCAAATTTACATTGACCTGTTTGATAACTGGCATATTTTATTTGGCGTATAGACTTTTCTACGAGGATGCAACGTTTTTCAGAAGAGGAAACGTAATAATGCTATTCCTCTATATGTTCTTGTACTTCGTATTTATGCGCATATATGGTGGCTACGATATTGGCAAACTACGGATTCATGAGGTTCAATACTCGAACATGATTGCAACCTTCATGGTTAATTTCATAATGTTTTTTGTAATGAGCCTTGTTGCTCGCAATATGCTAAACCCCTTTGTTTTAATTATTACAATGCTTATACAATGGGGAACTAGCTTGCTTGCGTATCTTTCGATTTATTCGATTCATAGAAGTTTATACAAACCCATTCCTACGATTATGATATTCTCGAAAACAGAATACGATATAAAAGTGGCGGCTAAATTCAAAAAATCTACAACCTACTACGAGCTAACGGAATTATGCCCCGAGGAAATGGGCTTTGAAGCGATTGCGAATGAGATTGCGCCATATTCGGCTGTAATAACGGGGAACATTGATATAGCGTTGAGGGACAAGCTAATCCCCTACTGCTTTCAGCATGGTAAGCAGTTGTTTTTGTTGCCCACAGAGCAGGATATAATTCTGAACAATGCAAAGCATTATACTATTTGCGACACCTTTGTGTATTCGTGCAAGAACCGCTCATTTTCTTTGGAGCAGCTAATAATTAAGCGGTTGATTGATATTTCTGCATCGTTTTTTGGACTTGTTGTAGCATTTCCAATAATGCTTGCGACCGCTATAGCCATTAAATTTGACGATAAAGGTCCTGTTTTTTACAAGCAAAAGCGCTTGACGAGGAACGCACATGAGTTTACGATTCTGAAATTTAGAAGCATGGTAGTGGATGCCGACAAGCCCGGGGAGTCCACAATAGCATTGCAAGACGATAAGCGAATTACGAGGGTTGGAAAATTTATAAGAAGTGCAAGGATTGACGAGCTACCACAGCTTATAAACGTGCTTGTGGGCGATATGTCGCTTGTGGGTCCAAGACCCGATTTGGCCGAAAACTACGAGCATTTTTGCAAGGAGTACCCGCAATTCATATATAGGTTGAAAGTGAAAGCAGGCTTAACGGGTTTGGCACAACTTTATGGCAAATATAATACTTCCGCAGTCGATAAAGCGAAATTGGATTTGCTTTATATAGAAAAGGCTTCTATTATGCAGGATTTGCGCTTGCTTCTTTATACATTCAAGGTAATATTTATTAAGGAATCTACTCAGGGGGCAGGGCAAAAGGCGGCTTCGGAATTCGTGCATATCGATACAAATGAAAACATTTAGTTAAAAAATTGCAAAATTATTCACACAAATATCCAATTTCTGTATTGACAAATAATTACCAGTTAAATATAATAGATAATATAACTAATGATGAGTTTTCTATATGGGATTATTGAAGAAAGGAGATGAAAATGATGAAACGAATTAGAATTTTTGCTTTGGTGTTGTGCTTGGTTTTTGTGTTTGGGTTGATTAGCGGTTGTAGCAAAGACGAATATGCAGACCCCGAAGGTAGGTTTCTTAAACCGAAAAAGCTAAGCGCAAAACTGGAACAGCAAATTGAAGAGGACTTTGCTAAGTGTTTTGAGGATCCGTATACAATTTTATCGGCTGACAACATTCAAAATTTTTATTTTGGCACACACAACGGTGCAGTTGCATTGCTTATTCTACCTGTAGATAACGATGAGGAAGGAAATCAGAGTACCCAGTATATAGCAGAGTACCCATACGAGGTGAATGTTATTGGCGCTGCTATATACCTTTACAAAGATGGCACGTTTACAGAGGGTAATAAGGCTTATGAAAGCGGCATGATAACAAATCAGGATGCGGAAGCGATTACATGGCTGTACAATAACCCAAGTGCTTGGCATTAAAAAGACAAAAACGATTAATTATAAAAGGAGAAACACAATGAAATTTATAAAACTTATAGCTTTTGCTTTGGTGTTGGTTATGATATTAACGGCAACCAATATGCAAACAACAGCTTACAGAAAAGCAGGTATTACTACCACAAAAATATCCGAAACAGGAAACAAGGTGGTTGACAGCTTTGCAGAGAAATATTACTCCACAATTTCACTAGAAAACGAGTTTACCGAAAACGAGTTGCTTGTGGTAATAAGCAGACACTATGGGGTAATCAACAAGGAGCATAGCATATCTGAAATGGCGACAGTAGTAAAAGACGGATACTTGTATCAAAAAGATGGCAGGTATGAGTTGAACAAATCAGCACAAGCGTTTCAAGGGCTTGACTTTATCACCCAAATCAATAGCGAGGTTGCGGAGAATATTATTAAAATCGAAGACCTTTCACGGATTGATGGTGATATTGATGCACTGGGAATCAACAGAGATACATACAAGCAAATCCTTATGCTGACGCTCAAAAGTAACAGTAAGGAAAACGTGCTTAATATAATGCATCTGTTAGAGAAAAATCCCTATATCGAAAGTGCAGAACCGAACTTGATAATTAAAGATTCTACGGACATTATCGAGCTTAAAACATACGACCCGTATTATGATGACAACTGGGGGTTAGATAGGATTAACGCACCAGGGGCTTGGGATATAACAATAGGTTCTCGCCAAGTAAAAGTGGGCGTGATAGACCGCGGTATATATTACAATCATGATGACCTTGAAGATAACATATTGCGTAGCGAAGGAAGAAACTTTGTTACAAATCCTGCAAATAATAATACAGATGGCGCAGACGACCATGGCACGCTTGTGGCTGGAGTTATTGGTGCGAAAGCCAACAACGGGACTGGTTGCGTTGGTATATGTTGGCTTGTTAGCATTGTTCCGTTAAGAATTTGGGAAACTTCCAGTGACAATGAGGGATGGAGCGAGACAGTTATAGATAGACTTGTCAGGGCGGTAAATTATGCTACATCAAACCAGATTCCTATCCTTAATATGAGTTCCAGCCATAAATATGAATATAATGCTGAAAAGAATGTGATAGAAGACTACCCGGGTTTGTTTATAACTACCCCAGGTAATCATGGAAAGGATATTGATGATATTAATGATATTAATAAAAGACGGTATCCGGCATGCTATTCCCTTGACAATATAATAGTTGTCTGCGCCACAGACCAAAACGATGAACTTATGAAAATTGGCGAGCATTTGGAAGATGGCGATGATTCTAGTTGGGGTAAGTACTCTGTTGATATTGCAGCGCCGGGAAAAGATGTATATAGCACAACAGTCCCAAATCTTTATAGAAAAGTTTTCGGCACCTCTTTTGCTGCCCCCTTAGTTGCTGGTACTGCTGCACTGATTAAGACTAAATACCCAGGTATTACTACGGCTCAATTAAAAAACGCTATACTAAATTCTGCTAGGAAGCCTATTGTTAATAATATAAATTTGCTTAAAGATAAATGCTTTAAAGAGGGAATTTTAGATGCCGAAGCAGCCTTAAACTATGCAAGTACACATAATAGTGGAGGATATTTGCCCGAAGGTGTTTATTACATCAAAAATGTTCGAAGCGGAAAGTATTTGTCTGTAAGAACTCCCACCGCCACTGTTTATTCGCAGAGTGTACAAAATAATTTCACTGGCGGAAACGAGCAAAAATGGCGTTTGGAGAACCATTATAACTACCGCGTGCTAATACCGCTATGCAATACAGATTTTAAGCTAACGGTTGAGAACGGCAGCGCATCAGACGGCGCTAAGGTTAAAGCGAGAGCTGTCCCGTATGGAACTCTAGGGAGTAATTGGCAGATTTCGCCTTATGGCAATTATGGGAGGTTTAAATTGATTTCACAATGCAGCGGATTTACAAAAGTGCTTGCGGTACTTAATGCTTCAATGGATCCTGATGCCGATTGCATACAATACACATTCGGCAGTGCGCAAAATGACCTGTGGCTTTTTGAGTATGTGCCTGTGCCATAAGTAATTATAATAGTTGAGTTGAGAAAGGCGGGATTCAAAACCCCCGCTTTTTTACTCCCAAAATATAGTTTTGTATATTGCGTAATATGACAATAATATATTGGACAATAGATATTTCTACATGCTACAATAGAGAGTGGCAATATGTCCACATCCGAATATTTTAAGATTCGGAAATACATGTAGAAAGGATTTTGAACAATGATTACATTCAAAATCGACTCACAAACTATTACGGTAGATGAGGGCGCAACCGTATTGGAAGCTGCTCTCAAACTGGGAATCAAAATTCCCACACTATGCAATCTAAAAGACGTAAACAACATCGGCGCTTGCCGTATGTGTCTTGTAGAGGATGCAAAAAGCCACAGGCTACAGGCATCATGCGTACTGCCTGCTTCGGAAGGGTTGGAAGTTTTAACAAATAGCCCCAAGGTTCTAAAAGCAAGGCGCGCCGTATTGGAGCTTATACTTTCAGCCCATGACCGTTCATGCTTAACTTGCAAGAGAAACCGCACATGCGAGTTGCAAGATTTGGCAAACGAGCTTGGAATTGACGAAATAGAATTTGACGGTGAAAGACTTATCAAGACAATTGACGAAGTTTCGCCTGCTGTAATTCGTGATAATAACAAGTGCATACTTTGCCGTAGATGCGTTGCTACATGTGAAAGCGTTCAGGGCGTTGCAGCTATCGGAATGCACAACCGTGGATTTAGAACCGAAATCGGCTCACAGTTTGGTCGCTCTTTGGGAGAGGTTGCCTGCATTAACTGCGGTCAATGTATTACCGCTTGCCCCACAGGCGCTTTAACGGAAAAGGATTCAACAAAGGAAGTTTGGGCAGCATTGGCAGACCCCAACAAGTATGTTGTATTCCAAACAGCCCCCGCAGTTCGTATTGCATTGGGCGAAGAGTTTGGTATGCCCATTGGCACATACTCAACAGGCAAGATGGCAGCGGCTATTCGCAGGCTTGGCGTAGACAAGGTATTTGATGTTGACTTTGCAGCTGACCTTACTATTATGGAGGAAGGCACAGAGCTTTTAGAGCGTATTCAAACAGGCGGCGTATTGCCCATGATTACATCATGCTCACCTGGTTGGATTAAATACTGCGAGCATTTCTACCCCGAGTTCTTACCCAACCTTTCCACCTGCAAAAGCCCGAACCAAATGCAGGGTGCACTAACAAAAACATTCTTTGCTGAAAAGAATGGCTTAGACCCCAAAAACATTTTTGTAGTTTCTGTAATGCCTTGCACGGCTAAGAAGTTCGAAATTAAGCGTCCCGAAATGGGCAGAGATGGTTACAGAGATGTTGATGCTAACCTCACGACCCGTGAATTAGCTCGCATGATAAAGCAGGCATCCTTGGATTATGTGAACCTACCCGACGAAGATTTCGACAATATACTTGGCGACTCCACAGGTGCTGCCGTTATATTCGGCGTTACAGGCGGCGTTATGGAAGCGGCTTTGCGTACAGTTGCCGACATTTTGACAGGCGAAGATTTGAAGGATATCGAATACAACAATGTTCGTGGCTTAGAGGGTATAAAGGAAGCTACTTTGACCCTTCCCCTCAACGGCGTGCCTACCGAAGTGCATATTGCTATCGCACATGGCACAGGCAATGCGGCTAAGCTGTTGGAGTCTATTAAGCGTGGCGAAAAAACCTATCACTTTATAGAGATTATGGGTTGCCCAGGCGGATGTGTAACAGGCGGCGGTCAGCCAATAGTTAATGCGCGCGAAAGATACAATGTTGACCCCAAGGATGCGCGTGCAAAAGCTACATATCAGGCCGATAGGGATATGCCAATTAGAAAGTCGCATAAGAACCCTGCTGTCGACTATCTCTACAAGGAATTCTTAGGCAAGCCCTGCGGACATAAATCGCACGAATTGCTGCATACTCATTACACCGAGCGTCCTAAGTATGTGAAGGATTGATTGAGTAGATTAAGTTAAGAGCGGCACAGCCGCTCTTTTTTGTTGGAGAAATTTCAGTATGCCACATCGTAAAACGCTACATTTCTGCGTAGATACCGACCGCAAAACCAAAACGGTTATCCCAAGTTGTAGGGGCGAACCTGTGTGTTCGCCCGCTTTACCGGCAACATGAACGGCAAAGCACCGCTCCTTTTTGCCCTGTAGCTCAAAATACGAACTCTTTTTGCCCATATAAACCAAATCTTCAAAGCAAACTAGTTCCCCTCCCCCCTCCCGTATGATTTCAAATTTTACAAACTTTATGTGCAAACCGAAAAGCATTGTGATATAATTATATAGAGAGATTTTGATAAAATGTGGAGGGAATATGAATAACAAAGGAAAGAGCAAGTTTGTTCCTATAATGATTATAGTTTACAGTGCGCTGTCGATAGCTATTATGCTTACGCTTCGTGCATTGGTGTATGTTGGCGATACAACTACCGACATTATAGGGGCCGCATCGGTTTCCATAATGGCAGTTTTAGGCTTTATAATGCTATATTATGGCTTTGTAACGCTGTTCGATGTTTTCAAAAAGGAGGGCAATGAGCACTTTCCGCTAATTCGTGTAAAGGAATCAAGCTACTTAACCCCCATCTTCATTATTTTCCATAGCTTAGTTACGATAGCATGTTCTGTATTATTGCGCATAAAAGTATTTAACGGCAAAGAGTTTCACGAAATTTATGGAGCTATCATCAGCACCCTTGAAATTCTAATAGGTTTTTGCGTTCTATATATCGGCATTATGGCGGCGGCAAATAAAAAAAAGGTGCAACAGGAGAACGCCAAGAATCAGCAATAGAGGAGAGCTATGCAAGAAAAGCGAAACAATGAGGGGCAAACACTTGAGGAGTTTTTGAACGCCTACGACCCCAGTATATACAAAAATCCCGCTGTAGTAGTAGATATGGCGGTTTTTTCTGTGTGCGAAAAGAATAATGCACTTGTGCCTATTGTTTTACTAATAAAAAGGGGAAATCACCCCTATATACATGAGTATGCGTTGCCTGGTGGCTTTGTGGAAATGGACGAGGAAGTGGAATATGCTGCGGCGCGTGAACTATTTGAGGAAGCGAACATAAGGCTAAACAGGCTTTACGAGTTTGGAACTTTCGGAGCGGTTGGAAAAGACCCCCGAACGAGAATAATCTCCATTGCACACCTTGGAGTTGCACCCATGGGTACGCTTAAACCCAAAGCAGGAGATGATGCTTGCGATGCAGGCTTGTTCGTAGTAGATTTTCTAAGAAAAGAGAATGTTTGCGAGGTTGTTTTAACAAGCGAGGGCAACGAGCTAAGATTTTCTATTGAAACCGAAAACGATGATTTTTTTAATCTGCCTATAAAAATTAAAAGGGTGTATAACACCAACCTTGCATCCGACCATGCGGAAATATTAACAAAAGGGCTACAGCACCTTTGCTTAATGAACAGAAACACCTTATTAAACCAGCTTAAACCCCCAAAGATTCTATTGGAGAGGTTGGAAAAAGCACTTAACGACTTAGCTTTAGTAGTGTTGGGGAGGTAGAAAAATGGGAGCGTTTCTACATTCTATAAATGCAGTTGGACTTATTTTGCTTATGATTGCAGTAGGCGTATTTGTAGGCTTAACAAAGATTATGAAAGCCGAGCATAAGCAATTCATCGTAAAATATCTAATCAATATCGCTGTGCCTGCCATGTGCGTTGCAAATGTGTTTGAGCAAATTGGCGCTGAAGGCAATAAATTCAGCTTTCTATTATTCGTTCCACCCATTCTTTCGATGTTGGTTACGCTTTTTGTTGCGTTGCTTGCGGCAAAGCTGTTCAAAATTCCTAAAAAACGCTTTGGTGCATTTGTGGTTATGTGCGCTTTCTCGAACTCCATATTTATGGGCTTGCCCATGTGTAGAGAGCTTTTTGGAGAAGCATCTGTGCTATTCGTAATAATATTCTACATCATAAATACGCTGATGTTTTGGACTTTCGGAACGGCATTCATTCAGTATTCGGCAAATGGCAGCGAGTTCAACTTGAGACATTCGTTTAAGAAATTGCTTACACCGCCTTTGATTTCTTTGTTTATATCGGTATTTTTGGTTATGGTTGGGTTCAAATTGCCAAAAATTCTGCTAACATTCAGCGGTTACTTGGGCGATACGGTTTCGCCTATTGCTTTGATGTATGTGGGATTTATCATATATGAAACGCTATCGAGGAAAAAGCATAAGTCCAAAAAGTATAGGTTTGAATTTAGTCTGGTTTTTGCAATGCTGATGCGCTTAGCAGTTGCGCCCTTGGTTACTTTGCTTATATGCAGAGCTTTTGCGATAGATATCTT
>JAAZFD010000194.1 GCA_012511925.1 Clostridiales bacterium | reverse complement strand
ATGCCATCTGCTCGTAAATCTGAACAAGCCTATCACGCGTTTGCAGAGGTACTGCGCCGGTGCAAACTAATATGTCTGCGTGGCGAGGGCTTCCATGCTGCAAAATTCCGATATGTTCGATATCGTATTTTGGTGTAAGGGAATCGATAAATTCAATGTCACAACCATTACATGCGCCTGCATTAAAGTGAATTATCCACGGGGATTTTTTCATTCCCCAATTTATAGCTTTATTTAACCAACCCATATTTTCACCTAACTTTCATCTTTTTTGAACAAAACAAGCATTGCCAAAGCACCCGAAACTATATACGCAATAGGCAGAATCGGCGAATCCTTCGGCGCAGTAACCACAACCAAAACAAGCACGTGCAAAATAGTGAAGAAAAATGCGTATGGGAAGAACTGGCTGTAGTCAGGATTTACATAGTGCTGCACATTTCTTTCTCCACAAGCATACGAATCCGCTTCGTGGTCATCTTCAAACTTCTTATCAAGGTTCGTTGAATACTTTGTTAGTCTTCTCGAAAATAGCAAGAACAACAACACGAATATTGCAAAAACTACAGGTGGTGCAAACAAAAATATCTCCATTGTCATCACCCTTTCAGCTTCCTAATATTTCGCAAGTCCATGCTTTTGTACTTTTTGTAAAGGTTTAAGCTGATTCCTGAAAGCACTACAGCAATTACGACCTCTACAACGATAATCGTTATAATAAAACTTTGTGCTAAACCCATTTCGCCATTTATATGCCCAGCATAAGCGATAAACAGCGTTACAGCCTTCATTGCAATTTCAATTCCAATAATAATTTTGATTATATGGTAAGTGCGCATAAGGCAAAAACAACCTGCAAGAATAAGCAGAAAGCCAGTTGCTAGCACAGCTATTTCAAATGCACTCATTATTACGCCTCCTTAAACAATGTTACTACAGCAAATGCGCCAGTAAGTAATATGATAATCTGCCCCCATACATCTGCTTGCCTGCTGTTCCAAAGAACCTCGCTTAAACTATCGGAAACAGGTTCCGAAATTTTATCATAAGGTAAGTCAATCTTAGCAGTAAGCACGATAAAAACGAGTAGAAAACCGCTTAAAATCAATATGTAGGGTAGGATTGCCATGCGCTTCTTGTCCATGTATTTCTTTTGCAGCTGACCTTTATCCTCGTTTGTTAGGCTTATTGCGCTAACAGAAATAACGGTTACAAGCCCCGAGCAAACAGAAATCTCAAATACAGCAGCCCATTCTGCGGAAAGTAAGTACAGCACGACTCCAAGCATTATACTAACCAAAGCAAGTGCAATAGCCGACTTCAACATGCTTTTATTCATAACAGCAATTACTGCAAATATGAGCATAAAACCTAAACAAATGCTTATTGTAATTTCCATTTTTTATCCCCCTTATAGTATTCCACTTGCTTCTAAATATAGCAATATGAACGGAAAGCCCAAGCCCACAGCAACGGTTATTATCGTGAGAAAGACCTCCGCAAACTTTATCGACCCGCCAACCTCGTGTACATTTTTCATGCTTTCGGGCGTTTGACCGAAGAATACATTCATCTGCAAACGTAAGAAGTATGCGGCTGTAAAAATGCTAAGAACCAAGGCCGTTATGCCAAAACCTATAAAGCCTGCATTCCACAACGCAATTATTATCAACAGCTTGCTCCAAAAGCCTGATAGGGGAGGGATACCTGCCGTAGATAAAAACGCAATCAAAGATGTGGTAGCGGTTATCGGCATTTGCTTTTGCAATCCGCCCATCTTATCAATTTCAAGCGTGTGCGTTTCCTCGTGTATTGCCGCCGCATTTGTGAACAGTGTGCTTTTGAATACTGCGTGGTTGAAAATATGGAATACAGTACCTATAAGCCCAAGTACGCCGCCTGCGCTAATTCCAAGCAGCATATATCCCATTTGGCTTACACTCGAATAAGCCAAAATTCTCTTGAAGTGGTTTTGATGCAATGCAAACAGGGCGCCAATGGCGATGGTTATAATGCCGATTATCGCAAGTGATAGTCTTATTACATATAGGTTTCCGAATATTTCTGTTACCGTAATCAAGCAATACACACCTGCGGCTTTTATAACTATTCCGCTTAGTAGGACGGAAACAGAGGTGTCGGCACTTTGGTGAGCATCGGGCAACCAACTGTGGAAAGGTACAGCGCCTGTCTTTATAAGCAAACCTGAAATAATCAGAATGTACGACAAATAAGTCAAAGCGTTTTGAGGTGCATTGCCTTGCGTTTTTGCAACTTCAATCAGGTATGAGAACTCTACATTGCCCGTTCTCATAAAAATAAACGCAATACCTGTAAGAATTAAAATGCTTGCTAATGCCGACATTACAAGGTAAATAAATGCGCTTTCAAGTCCCTCTTGAGTTTTTGTAGTTGAAATCAGAACAAAGCTTGAAATGCCTATGATTTCTATAAACAGGTACATAGTGAACAAATCGTTAATTAGCACTATGCCGTTCATTCCAAGTATCAATGTTGATAGTAGCCTAAGGTATGATAGCTTTTTATCTTCAGGCATGGTTTTGTTAGCAATCAACAAGGAAACCAAAGCAACTAAGCCAATGCAAAACAAAATCACAAGCGAAACAGACTTTAGTGTAAAAATATCGGTCAGGGATTCGGTAATAGGCAATCCGAACAAAAACTCGCTAATTTTAAGATTGTTAAACAGAACAAGCCCATGGAGTGCAAAACCCATTTGAGTCAATGTAAACAGTCCCATCAAGTAAAAGCCAAGATTCTGCCTTGACCGCTTTAACAGGATGCAAATAAAAAGCGCCATCAAAGGTATTATCAAAAATGAGATTGAAATATACGATAAAGCATTCATTTTAGCACCTCCTTAAACCAATACTGCAATAAAAATAAGCACAATAGCCACAACGCCAGCAAGCGCTGCGAACAAATATCTTCCTAAAGAGCCGTTATGCACCTTGCGCATCATTCTACCCGGGGATAAAACTACATTTACGGCTACTGTATCATAAATATAGCTTACTCCTCGCTCAATTCCAACGCAGGCTCTTGCAAATACATCGAAAACATAGTTCATTTGATTATAAAAATCAAAATATCCCTTTTCCGCTAT
>JAAZFD010000193.1 GCA_012511925.1 Clostridiales bacterium | reverse complement strand
TAACGAACAGTACCCAGACTACATTATAGATGTTGATACTGTTTTTATTTACCATTATTTTGGAACATACAATGGCGCCGCGGTTATGTTAATTGAACCCACCCGTTCAGTTGGACAAATAGTCGGTAAAATCCATGTTGCAGGATATGTGATATATACCCCCTCATACAGCGACCCTGTATATGTTTACAAGAACGGTAAATTCACAGAAATTGAAGAAGCTTACGAAAACGGTATGCTTACAGAAGAGGACATTGCCGATATAGCAAAGCAAACAGGTCCCCCAGAGAATAGAAGTTAAATTTGAAAGGAAAGAAAAATTATGAGAAACAAAATTAAAAAAATTATTGCTTTTGTTATGGTGTTGGTTATGATATTAACGGCAACCAATATGCAAATAGCCTTAGCTGATGACGGCGGCGTACCCACAACGCGAGACGAGTTACTAATGCGAGCATTTTTTGAGCAAACAAATAAAGACGGTGTTAAAAACGGAGTGCTGTTTGCAGGAGAAAAGTATGACCCGTACAATGTTAGTACTTGGTGTTTGGACTACTATGAAGCAATAGGCAGAATCGCGGGTTTAGACTCAACCGGAGGAGGATATCGTGTCCCTACATGCACTTTTGAAAACGGCATTTTAAATAAACTAACAAACGAAATTTACTTTGAGTTTGCAAATTTTATAAATCCTGAAACCGGCGAATTATATGGTGTTGATGGATATACGGAGGATATTAGATATAATGGTTCGTTTCAGTTCTTCAATTCACCAGAAACCGAAATCCAACTTAGTTCCAAAGAAATCGACCGCTTTACATGTTGGGGAGTTAAGCAACTGGATGTTTATTTTCCATATGCAACGGAATTCAACACTCGAATCAATGGAAATCAGTTCACCATATGCTCAAGCGTTCCAAGCGGTATCAATGTATCAATGATAGTTAAGGATTTTTCAGTCTCAAAGCCTTATAATAGTCATTTCTCTCCCGCCTATTCAGATATATATGATTTGTTTATGGGATGGTACGACCGCAAAACAGGCGATTTGTTCTCATCCGAGCACCATTTATCAAATAGTGCATTTTCATTCGACGACAATATAGTTTTAGAAGCACGATTTTTAGGCTTTGACCTTTTGCCGAAAATAGGCGATATAAACGCTGATGGTGAAATTAATAGTGGCGATGCTTCAAGTTTGCTTCAACAACTAGTAAATTCAAATGAGTTTAACGTTTGGGAAGATTTTGTACGCTATGATGTAAATTGCGAGGGAAAAATCAATACAGGAGATGCTGTGTTGATATTGAAAACAGTTATTGGTAGATAATTAAACGATATGAACATACTACAATAGTGCTAGGTTCGTTTAGCACTATTTGCTTTTTAATCAATTCCATTGTAAACTAATTCGGTAATGAATAACATCAAGGAGATTTTATGAGAATAGTTGTTGATGCATTCGGCGGAGATAATTCGCCTTTTGCCGCTGTTAAGGGGAGCATAGATTTTCTTAACCTACATAGCGATTTAGGCGTTGAGATAATATTAAGCGGAGATGAGATAGCACTAAAGAAGGAGATTGAAAAACTTGGTTTTAGTTCGGACAAACTAACTATTCTACACGCACCAGACGTAATTTCATGCCACGAGCAGCCCTCGCTTGCGATAAAGCAAAAGGCTGATTCCTCGATGATGCAGGCAATAGGTTTAGTGGCTACCAAGGGTGCGGATTGCGTAGTTTCGTCTGGCAACACCGGTGCATTGCTTGTTGGCTCACTTCTAAAAATAAAGCGAATTTCTGGAATAAAACGCCCTGCACTTTGCCCCATTATGCCTACAACAAACGGCTCACAGGTGCTTTTGATTGACGGTGGCGCTAATGTGGATTGCACAGCCGAGCAAC
>JAAZFD010000192.1 GCA_012511925.1 Clostridiales bacterium | reverse complement strand
TCGTAATTTGGTTCAACGAAATTCCATTAAAGTGATAGATTCTACTATCACCAACATTTGCTGCCACATATCTATTGCCATCAATATATACAAAGGTTAGTGTAGTTCCCATACCTGACAAGGTTTTATTAGACATCGCTTCTTTATAAACCTGCGCATTAGCATAGGCAGAAGCAACCTTCACCATGGTTTCTAAATCGAATGAATCATAGTTTTGTATGTAGTCTGCAACGGTTTCGGCTGCCATTCGGCTTGCAATAGCGCCAGCCTTGTGTCCTCCCATTCCGTCTGCAACTAAAAAGAGAGGCTTTGCATCTTCCGATTGCGGAACATACAAACAATCCTCGTTAGCGCTGCGTTTGCCTATGTCTGTGGAATATGCAAACTTCATCTAATCCGTAAACTCTCCTTCTTTAATAACTCTTCTACGAAGCTGACCACATGCACCTTCAATATCGCTTCCCATTTCTCTGCGAATGGTAGCCGAAACTCCCAAATCTTCAAGAAATCCTAAAAACTGCTGAGCGTTTTTTCGTGTTGTGCCAATTAAATTACGCTCTTTAACAGAGTTTAGAGGAATCAAATTTACATGGCAGTTTATCCCTCGAACAACTTTGCTAAGCTGTATTGCGCACTCCTTAGTGTCGTTTACACCTTCTATCAAAGCATACTCGAATATAATCCGCCTGCCTGTTTTATCAGCATATTATTTTGCTGCTGACAAAACATCTGCTATAGGATACACTCGATTTATAGGCATAAGTTCAGAGCGCAACCCATCAAAAGGTGCATGCAATGATATAGAAAGTGTAACATGTGGAGCTTCTTCAATCAAGCGGATTATTTTACTCGGTATTCCGCAGGTGGATAATGAAATATTGCGTGGGCTAATGTTTATACCTTTGGGATGGCTCACGAGTTTTAGAAAAGTAATTGTGTTTTCGTAGTTATCGAGCGGTTCTCCGCTTCCCATCATAACAACGTTAGTTATCGCCCTTGCAGCGTTCTCGCTTTTTGGAGTTTCACGCTCAACTGCCAATATCTCGTAAAGCATTTCTCCTGCAGTAAGGTTCCTAACACATCCCTCTAATGTTGAAGCGCAAAAAGCACAACCCATATTACAACCAACCTGTGTAGATATACATATCGTATTGCCATAGTTGTAGTGCACCAATACGCCCTCAACGATATTTCCGTCCTCTAACTTAAATAAATACTTTATCGTTCCATCTTTTTGGGATACAAGCCTTTTTGCTATCTCAACTCCACCAAAGGGAACTTCCTTTAGCTTTTCACGCAATTCCTTTGAAAGGTTTGTCATTTCGTCAACTGTTGCACCCTTGTGAAGCCAACTAAATAACTGTTCACCTCTAAACGCAGGTTGAGAAAGCGTTTGCATAAGTGCCTTTGCATCTTCTATCGAATATGAGGTTAATGTTTTGTCTTTCATGGTGTTTTCCGTTTCATCTTAGTTATGAAAAAGCCGTCTGCATTATCTAAGTGAGGTAATATTGTTAGCATTCCGTCTTTAATTCTTTGGGTTAACGCATTTTGCTCTGATTCAGAATCACATGGGGAAAAATCGCCGTGGTTTTCTAAGAATTTATAGACGATATCCTCGTTTTCACGCTTTGAAAGCGTACAGGTTGAATACACAAGCGTTCCACCGTCAGTAACATAATTCGAACAAGCAGAAAGAATTTCATATTGCAGTTTTGTTAATGAAACGACCTCATCTTCGGTTCGTTGAAACTTTATATCGGGTTTGCTTAATACTCCCAAGCCAGAGCACGGAACATCGGTTAGCACAATATCAAACTGCTTATGAAAATCCGCTACATCTTTTGACGCATCCGCTTGAATTACTTTCGCATTCGGCACATTCAAACGCGTAAAAGTACTTTTCATAAGCTCTACCCTATGCTCATGGATTTCTAAGGCTGTTATATGCCCTGTGTTCATCATAAGTGCGGAAAGATAGGCGGTTTTTCCCCCAGGAGCAGCACAGGCATCAAGCACATTCATATTAGGCTTAACATTGCACAATTGACAAACAAATGCGGCACTTTCGCTTTGGATGGCAACTTTGCCACTTTTGAAAAGCTCGTTGTCGGCAAAGTTAATGCCTTTTCCCAACTTAAATATATCTGAAACAATATGCCCACGCTCAAACTCGATTTCTTTCGCTTCTAAATAGCCTTCAAGTTCCTTAGCTGTAAAGGGATATTGTGGTCGTATGCAAGTATGGGTTAGCTTTTTTGAAAGCAAAGCCTTAGCGGAATCAATTCCAAAACGCTCGATATACTCCTTAACCACCCATTCGGGGTAACTGTGTGTTATGCATAGTCGCTCAATTTCATTACTAGGTAGTTCGGGTAAAAAGTTTTTCTCTATATCTCTTGAAATGCTACGCAAAACGCCATTAACAAAGCCTTTTAGTTGAGATTTACCAGCGATGGTAGCAAGGTTTACACATTCATTGCATACAGCATAAGCAGGCGTATTCATGTAAAGTAGCTTTGAAACCCCTAATCTTAGTATGTTTTTTATCTTTTTGTGCAGTCTACCCTTTGAATAGTGCATAATAATATAGTCAATATAGCTAATATTTTCAAGCGTAGTGTAGATAATTGCAGTTATTTCTCGTTTATATTTTAGAATATCGTTGCCTAATGCATTGTTATCTAACTCGCTTAACGCATCTTTTAACGCAAGATTTGCATACGCACCCTCATCAACAATTTTTGTGAGTATATTTAGTGCTAAAACATTAGTGTTCAACTAAAAACCTCTCCTAATAAACGCTTGCTATTTAGTACGCACTTTGCTTCCATACATCTGCTATTGGGATATTGCATTTCTACAATTTCTAAAACACCTTCGCCTGTTGAAACGAATAAACCCTGCTTGGGACTTGCTATTATTGCAGTTCCCGGTCGTTCGCCCGATTTCATTTCTGAATGAGGTATAGTTTTAAATATTTTCACCGTATTTTCATTAAGAAAAGCGAATGCGCAAGGAGAGGGGTTCATTCCTCTAACAAAGTCATGTAGTTGTTTTGCAGACTTTGAAAAATCAATTTTCGCCTTGCTTTTGCTAATAGTACGGCATTTTGTAGCCTTAGAATGGTCTTGAGGTATTCGTTTTAAAGTGCCATTTTCAAGAGCTGTTATGGTGTCTTTTAAAACCTCGCTGCCCAATACTGCTAAGCGTTCAGTAAGCTCTCCTGCGGTTTCATTAGGATGTATCTCGATTACTTTTTGAAGCAAAATATCGCCTGTATCAAGCCCTATATCCGTCATCATAGTTGTAATTCCTGTAACCGTTTCACCATTTATAATTGCGGTTTGAATTGGAGATGCCCCCCTGTATTTCGGCAAAAGGCTTGCATGAACATTAATACAACCGAGTTTTGGAATGTCTAATACCTCCTGCGTAAGTATTTGACCGAAAGCTGCGGTTATCATTAAATCGGGCTGAAAGTCTTGTAGCTTTTGAAACGCCTCGCCCTTGCTTATGCAATCGGTTTGAAGGGTGTTTATCCCTTTATCCCTCGCACAACAAATTACGGATGGCGAACAGAACCTATGCCCCCTCCCCTGCGCTTTATCGGGTTGCGACACCACAAAAAGCTCTTGAGAGCTTTCACAAAGCATTCTTAGTGAGGGAAGTGCAAAATCTGGAGTTCCTAAAAACGCTATTCTCATTCTTCAGCCTCGTACTGCTGGAAGCCTTCTGGAGGTTCGGTTACTAAGCTCAAAAATACTTTTCCGTCTAAGTGGTCGGTTTCGTGAGCAACTGCACGTGCAAATAAATTATGCGCATCGTATACCTTCATTACGCCATGTCGGTCGAACGCCTGAACAATTATTCTTTGTGGTCGCTCAACATAGCCGCTCTGCCCAGGATAGGATAAGCAGCCCTCTATGGCTCCAACAGTACCAGAGCAAGAAAGAATCTTTGGGTTAATTAGCTCCACAATGCCATCGCCTACATCGATAACGGCAATTCGGCGCAAAATACCAACTTGAGGTGCGGCTAAACCAACTCCCTGAGCATTGTACATAGTGTCTGCCATATCGTCGAGAAGCTGGCGTAACTTATCATCGAATTTTTCAACTGGTTTTGCAACCTTTGATAAAAAAGGAGCGTCATCAGTAAATATCTGTCTTATTGCCATAATTCCCACCTTGATTGTCTATTTGAACAATATCAAGCTCGATTATCAAACCTTAGCTTGGTTTTTCAAGCTCTGTAATCGCTTTTCTCGCCAATACATCGCATTCATTGTTGTATTTGTTGTCTGAATGTCCTTTAACTTTTCTCCAGGTAATATCATGTATTGATGAAAGCCTTAAAAGCTCTTGCCACAAATCTTGATTCATAACTGGCTTTTTATCCGCCCTTAGCCAATTCCTTCGTTGCCAAGATTCCAGCCAACCCTTTGAAAAAGCGTTGTGCAGGTATGCGCTATCGGTAAAAAGCTCGACTTTACAAGAATGCTTCAAAGCATTCAGACCTTTTATTGCCGCCATTAGCTCAATGCGGTTATTTGTGGTTTCCTTTTCGGCACCGTAAATCTGTTTTTTTGCATTTTCATACAACAAAATTGCCGCCCAACCGCCAGGTCCGGGGTTACCTGAGCATGCACCATCTGAGTAGATTTGAACTTCCTTTATGCTTTTGTTCATTTAACCCAAGTCGCAGAGCGTATCGCCACCTAAAATGTGCAAATGTGCGTGAAAAACAGTTTGCCCTGCATCTTTTCCTGTATTGAAAATAAGCCTATAGCCAGATTCGCTTATGCCCTTTCGCTTTGCAATCTGCTTTGCAACGTCAAATATATGAGCGAGCAAGGCATTATCATCCACCGTAAAATCGTTCACACTGACAATATGCTTCTTAGGTACTATGAGAATGTGAACAGGTGCTTTGGGCGAAACATCATAAAAGGCGAACACCAATTCGTCATTATAAACAGCCTTTGATGGGATTTCCCCTTCAATTATTTTGCAAAAAATACAATCCATACCTTACCTCCTGCCATATTTTCTATATTATAGTACCAATTAGGTGTTTTGAACAAGCCTCTGTTACTTTTATATCCGCAAAATTGTTTATTAAGAACTCAAGTTTTGTGTTTCTTACGTGAACATCAACATAAGTGTCGGTATAACCACGAATATAATCGCCTACCACCTCTTCAAAAAGCACAGAAACGGTTTCGCCTATCAAGTCTTTGTGAAACTGAAGCTGTAGCTCATCGCATAGTGCAATAATTTCGCCAGCCCTGCGTTCTTTTTCAGCCTTTTGGACTTGATTTGGCATCTTAGCCGCAACCGTTCCCTTTCTTTGCGAATAGGGAAATACATGAATGCGAGAGAAACCAACCTTTTTTACAAACTCAAGCGTTTCTTCGTGTTCCTCCATCGTTTCGCCAGGAAAGCCTGCAATAATATCGGTAGTTAGTGCACAGTTCGGCATAGCTTGCCTTAAATTCAACGCGCAATTATAGAAAGCTTGTGAAGTGTATTTCCTGTTCATGCGTTTAAGAACGCTATCCGAGCCGCTTTGTAATGATAAGTGAAAGTGTCTACAAACCAATGGATTGTTAGTAACACAGAAAATAAATCTATCGTCTATATAATCGGGGTCAAGTGAACCAAGCCTAATTCGCTTAATATTTACCAAATCATTAACTTGAAAAAGAACATCGCAAATATCGGTTTTTGTTTCAAAGTCAGCACCATAAGACAAAAGGTGAATTCCCGTAAGCACGATTTCACGAAAGCCTTCGCTATCGAGCCTTTTTATTTCGCTAAATACATTGTGCAGGCTTCTGCTTCGAATACGCCCTCTTGCATAAGGAATAATGCAGTAAGAGCAAAAGCTATTGCAACCGTCTTGAATTTTTAGGTACGCCCTCGTTTTATCTGAATGAACTGCTGCTATTTCCTCAAAAGAATCATCTGCTTGTGATTGCTCGTATTTTTCGTTAAGGCAGTTTTCAATTATTTTAACTATGTTTTTTCTGTCGTTCGTGCCTAAAACTATTTTTACACCTGCTAATTCTTGAACATCATCCTTTGACATTTTAGCATAGCAACCGCATACCGCAATTATAGCATCGGGATTTTTCTTATGCGCCCTGCTGATGATTTGACGAGATTTTTTATCGCTTGTATGCGTTACCGTGCAAGTGTTAATTATGTAAATATCGCAAAATTCATTGAAATCAACGGTCGTGTAGCCACTCGCTTCCATAAGAGAACGCATTGAATCCGTATCATATTGGTTTACCTTGCAACCAAGCGTATAGTAGCCGACCTTTAGACTATTC
>JAAZFD010000191.1 GCA_012511925.1 Clostridiales bacterium | reverse complement strand
GTGTATAAGCTATCGGCTGAAGTTGAAAACGGGGTTTTGTACCCAAAAATCAAGTTGTCCGACAATCCTATTAAAACTACAAACCCGGGCTATAAAAAGGTTTTCAGGTTATATTCTAAGCATAACGATTTTGCTTTGGCAGATGTAATAGCCTTAGAAAACGAAGTAATAGACGACTCTCGCCCAATAAAGCTATATCACCCGGACGAGCGCTACAAAAGCGTTGTGCTTGTAGATTTCTATGTGCGTGAGCTGTTAGAGCCAATTTTCATAAATGGCAAACAGGTTTACGAATCACCCTCCATAGAAGAAATATGTGCCTATGCAAGAGGCGAAATAAATCATTTTTGGGATGAGTATAAGCGTTTGCTGAATCCGCAGGAGTACAAGGTTGATTTGTCCGATAACCTCTATGCCTTGAAGCAAAGCATGATTAACAGCATTAGGAATACCAACGGGAATGGGGAGTAAACAAAAACCTTGAATAACCGCCTTGATACAGTGATAATAACTGGTGGCTCTCGTGGAATAGGTGCTGAAATGGTGAAAATCTTTGCCGAACAGGGCTTTCGAGTTGCTTTTACTTATTTGAACTCTTACGAGCAGGCACAAACGCTATCAAAGGAATATGGTGCGTTTGCAATCAAGGCGGATATTTCTGATTTCAACCAAACAAAAGCGGCGATAGAAAGCGCTAAGAAACATCTTAACGGCGCTGATATTCTAATCAACAATGCAGGAATTGCACAATCAAAACTTCTTTGCGATATATCAGAGTGCGATTTTCACAATATGCTTAACGTGAACATAAACGGTGTTTTTTACGCAACACAAGCCGTTTTGCCCGATATGATTTCAAAAAAGCGTGGGCGAATTATAAACATTTCGTCTGTATGGGGAGTTTGCGGCGCATCCATGGAAACGCATTATTCCGCTTCAAAGGCGGCCGTTATCGGCTTCACAAAGGCATTGGCAAAGGAGGTTGCACCAAGCCAAATAACAGTAAACTGTATTGCCCCTGGGGTTATAGATACTGATATGAACAAATGCTACAGCGATTCAGAAATTTCCGCACTATGCGAGCAAATACCGCTTTGCCATATGGGTAGTGTAACCGATGTAGCAGCACTTGCCTTGTTTTTGGCTTCGAATAGCGCTTCTTATATTACGGGGCAGGTTATCGGGGTTGATGGTGGGTTCGGAGTATGAAATCGACAAATATTATATTATTTCACCCAAAAATTTGGGTTGACTTTTTATTGAAAGGTAAAGTATAATACATACTGTTGAGAAAAACGAGGTGTAATTGACACATCGGAGGGAGGGATATAGATGGAAATTAGAGTCGGCGAGAGCGAAACTTTAGAAAGCGCCCTCAAGCGTTGGAAGCGTAAGTGCGCACATTCTGGCGTTTTGGCAGAAGTTCGTAAGCGTGAGCATTATGAAAAGCCCAGCGTAAAGCGCAAGAAAAAGGCAGAGGCTGCAAGAAAGCGCAAGTATTGATAAGCGATAAGGTCATAGGTTTTTTACAACACCGCTAATAATACTCAACTACACGCATTATGCACATAACGACTATAGAAATATGGTCGTTTTTTTATTTTTCTCTTGACAATGTATTAACTATATGTTATTATTTAGCAAACGAGCAGAGGCTATTATGTATCATTCTTTTGTTTATCTAAAATAGTCCTTTGTTAATCGGACGTGAGTCCAAGTGGTACACCACAAACAAATATTTTTAAGGAGATAACAACAGGGAGATATTATGAAAAAATTAAATAAGATTGTTAGCTTATGCTTAATTATTGTTATTGTATCTACAATAACGCCCATTACAACCTTTGCATCAGGTGAAACAAAGGTTTCTGTTGTTTCTGCGGGAATGCAACATTCTGCCGCAATCAAGGCAGACAAATCGCTTTACACATGGGGCGATAATTCCTTCGGACAATTAGGAACCGGCGATACTGTGAACGCTAACCAGCCTGTGCTTGTTTTAAAAAATGCGGTTAGTGTTTCCTGCGGTTATGATACCACAGCAGCTATAACTTCGGATGGCTCGCTATACATGTGGGGTAAGAATTACTACGGAATCTTTGGAAACGGTGATGTATCAAACAGCCTTACACCGCTTAAAGTTGCTGAAAAAGTTTCGGTAGTTTCTGTCGGAAATTTTCACACAGCAATTATTAAAACGGACGGAACTCTTTATATGACGGGCAACAATAACTACGGTCAGCTTGGAACAGGCGATACAATGGCTTATACTG
>JAAZFD010000190.1 GCA_012511925.1 Clostridiales bacterium | reverse complement strand
TCAACTGTCATGTCAAGCACATCTGCAATAGACTTCCCCTTATATTTTACCTCAAGCGTTTCCCTGTTATACCGCTTGCCGGCACACACCTCGCAAGGTACGTAAACATCAGGTAAAAAGTGCATTTCGATTTTTATTATGCCATCTCCTGAACAGTTTTCGCATCTGCCGCCACGAACATTAAAGCTAAATCTGCCGTTACTATAGCCCCTCGCCCTCGCACCTGGGGTTAGGGCAAACAGCTTTCGTACCAAATCGAAAAGCCCCGTATAGGTTGCAGGGTTGCTCCTTGGCGTTCTGCCTATGGGCGATTGGTCAATGTCAATTACCTTGTCAAGATGCTCAATGCCTGTAATCGACTCATACTTGCCCGGTCTTGTCCTCGCGCGATTCAGGTCTGCAAGCAGCTTTTTTCTAACTATTTCATTTACAAGGCTTGATTTTCCAGAACCCGAAACGCCTGTAACGCAAGTGAAAAGCCCCAAAGGAAATTTCACATCAATCTTTTTCAGATTGTTTGCAGCCGCACCCTTTACGGTTAGCCATTTGCCGTTTGGCGGTCGTCTGTGCTTCGGAATCTCGATTTCACGTTTTCCCGAAAGAAATTGCGAAGTTATGGACTCCTCGCACTCCAATATTTCATCTAAAGTGCCAGCAAACACAACCTTGCCGCCGTTTTCCCCTGCACCTGGACCAATATCCACGATATAGTCGGCAGAGCGCATAGTGTCCTCGTCATGCTCTACAACTATTAGAGTGTTGCCTAAATCCCTCATACCCTTTAACGATTCAAGCAGCTTTTGATTATCCCTTTGATGTAAGCCAATGCTCGGTTCGGCTAATATGTATAGCACACCCTCAAGCCCAGAACCTATTTGGGTAGCAAGGCGAATTCTTTGTGCTTCTCCGCCCGATAATGTGCTTGCAAAGCGTGAAAGCGTTAAATAATCAAGCCCCACGTTCACAAGGAATGTCAAGCGTGCTTTAAGCTCCTTCAAAATTCTTTCGGCTATGATTACCTGTGATGGCGTAAGCGTTATGGATTCCAAAAAATCTCTCGTGCGTATAACCGTCATATCGCTAAGCTCTGCTATTGATTTGCCGCCCACAGTAACAGCCAGACTCTCAGGCTTTAGGCGCTTGCCATTACAGGCTTCACACCAAATAGTTGACATATAATTTTCAAGCTGGCGCTTTGATTCTTCCGAACTCGTTTCCCTGTGTCGTCTTTCAATATTAGGAATAATTCCCTCGAATTGAGAAGTAAAGGTGCCGTTTCCGTAATCCTTTGCATAGCTTACCTTTACCCTTTCGCCCTTAGTTCCGTATAGAATTACATCCTTCGCTTTTTGTGATAACTGCTCCCATGGGGTATCCAAGGAAAAGTCGTAATGCTTTGCCAATGCGCTAAAGTACATGGAAGCTATTGAACCCTCTGAGCTGCTTTGCCAACCCGATGTGCTTATTGCGCCTTGCTTTAGGGATAGCTTTGAATCCACAACTACTGAGTTTGGGTCAACCCGTAAAAGCATTCCAAGTCCCATACATTCTGGACAAGCTCCAAAGGGATTGTTAAACGAGAACATTCGTGGCGACAGCTCCTCAATGCTTATGTTGCAATCTGGACAAGCGTAATTCTGCGAAAACAACAATTCCTCGTCGCCCTCGTCGCTCATAACAATAACCTTGGCTAAGCCATCGCCGTATGTAAATGCCGCCTCCAATGAATCGTTTAACCTTGCACGGATATTATCTTTTATAACAATTCTGTCGATAACAACATCTATAT
>JAAZFD010000189.1 GCA_012511925.1 Clostridiales bacterium | reverse complement strand
CCGCTTGATTGTGCGCCATCTACACCCTTGATTTTAGAGTGAGTTGCAGAAATCGGAAACAGTTTACCCGTTATCAAGCAAGGCATCATTTCACCTTCATCGTCTTTGTCATAATGCTCTTGCCATGCTTTTCTGATTTCTGGGACTTCATGTGCAAAGCTTGAATCATAGTAAAATACGATGTTTTCACCTTTTAATAGTTCTTTAAGAAAAGGCTCAATTACCAGATTTTCTTTCGCAGAAGATACATCCCAGTTTTCAAAGAAAGCACATATTGCCTTAGCGCAAGTGTCATCTATTTCTGACAATAACTCCTTGTGAAAATCTCGAGCCTCCTCAAAACACTCTTTGTTTCTTTCGATTTTGCTATCATCGCCAATTCCCAGAAAGTAAGTGCAACTATCGCAGATGAAGTTCGGATTAACATTCGCCGATCTAACAACTCTTGACGGAAGGCTCATATTTCTTGCAATAATTTTCTTCCCATCCTCTGTAGGCTCTTTTAAGGGCAACACAGCAATAAGTTCACCATCGCTGTTAATCTCCAAACCGTAGGAAACCTTAACCAGTTCCCAGCCCTCTTTCGAAATTTGCCCCTTGTTAACAAGTGTCTCATAATACGAGAATAATGCTTGCAGTATCATCTAACCACCTCACATTCTCGCAAATCAAGCACACCCTTGTTTAGTTGCACCCTGAAAAACATAGGAGTGATGTTTTTTTCGTCGCTATAATCCATGTCATAAAGCATAAAGCCTAAGTCTTTGTCTTCATTCGGATAAGCGGTAATTATTTCATCACCCTTCCATTTTTGAAAATTTGCAGGGAACTCACGACAACCTAAGCAGGGCTGATGATATCACTGCCCTTTTTCAAGTCTGCGACGCATAATATCGCTGAACTTGCCTTCGTTATCGTCTTTCGTCGCCTTATCGGTCATTTCAAAATGCGCTTCTATTACATAATGCACATCTTGCAACACCATCGCTGCCCTCTGCTGAATATCAACAGAGGTGCTGATATAGAGAGTATCTGTTCCTCCCTTCATTACACTACTGACATTTCTCGCCGAAATCTTTGACTTGACCTCGTTGCGGCGAACGTTCGTGAACTTTATTGGCTTCAATACATAAATCTTATCTATTTTCCAACTTAGTCCAGGATGCCAGTAGATAGCCTCGAGCAGCCCTCGAGCGGCAGAGGGGGTCATTACATCATAGCTAACACGCTCAACCTTCATTTCGGGTCGTGAAAAGCAAGCGTAATCACCCCAAACCTCAACTCTTACGGACATTTGTTTTTCTCCTTTCGTTAAGTAATATGAGCCTTCCCTCCGTCAACGTCGAAGGAAAGTCCCATTTTGTGGTTATATAATGACACATCACAGAGAATTGCGGCGTTTTCGCTTATCCGTTCGATTGCGCCGTACTCCAAAAGCGTACGGAAGTAATAGGGGCTTACCCCTACAGAGTACTTTCCTAATTGCCTGAGGAGCTTTCGGCTTTGACCAGAGCGTTTAAGCTCGCTAACAAGCTTCTCGCCATTACTCAATGGTACATAAACCGTGTAATTGTAATCCTCTATGATATGGAATTTTTCTGCTATTGATTTGAAATGCAAAAGATTATTTTCAATATCATGTAGTATTTTCTTTTTATCAAGACTTCCTTCGCCTTTAAGTGTATAAAATAAAAACTCAAAATAAGCCTTAATTGCTTCTTGAGATGT
>JAAZFD010000188.1 GCA_012511925.1 Clostridiales bacterium | reverse complement strand
AAGCTCGTCCATAAGCTCTTCTTTTGGCTCTACAAATTCCTCTGTATCGCCATTTGTGATGACTTGCAGAATGTAGAACTCCTGTGATGCAAAAGCCTCCTCGATTTCCTCTTCCGACATCTTATCAAAATCGTAGGTATCGAGTTGCGTCATATCGGACAAAATTGCATACTCCTCGCCCTTATGCTCGAAATATTCAACGATATCCAGCTTAATTACTTCGCCGTCCTCGCCTTCGAGTTCGATATAATCCCTTTCATCAATGTTTTCCATAAATTTTCCAACCTTTCTGTGTTATTCTGCCATTCTAAACGAATTAATACTATTTGGCAAGCGCAATTTTTGCTTTGCACCCTCAGTTTACATTATTTCTTTTTTGGGCTAAAATATACATCAACACTGCTTTCGGGGAGTCGATAATTACTGTTAGAAAGGAACTAATATGTTTAAAGCTACTTGGAAATTAGGCAATGCCGATATTGAGCTTGCAAAGGAAATACGAAAATCCGTTTTTATCGAAGAAATGGGAATGCAACCTTCAGAGGTTTTTGACAATCACGACAATTATTCCGCACACTTAGAAATTTTTGAAGAAGAAACACAACAGCCAATCGCCACAGCAAGAATGTACCCCGACCATGTGCATGGGAATGATTGCGATTGCTGTTCGTTATCCGTTACCCATATTGGCGAAATTGCGGTTATGAAGAATTATCAAAACACCAACAAATACTACGATTTAGCGCTTAGAATGCTTCTATACAAGGCGGAAAGTTTAAGCGGAAAGCAAATCGTAGCCGATGTCTTTGAATCGGAGTTGCCCATATATGAGTCATTTGGCTTTGAAATGGTAGAGAAAAACGCTAACAAAATCCGTGTAAGCGTTGACAAAGATAAAGTGCTTTGGCATAGCGAGTGCCACGGGAGTTAGTTTGGAGTGTGGAGTTTGGAGTGTGGAGTTTGGAGTTATGCAATTTTAACTGTTTCACAAGACAACCTAGCCACAAAAACCGCTCTGTTGTAGGGGCCGCACCTATGTGTGCGCCCGCTGTTTCGGGTGTGGAGTGTGGAGTTGGTTATAACTCCACACTCTTAGTCCTTACTTATCACAAAATAATCTCCGCTTGCCTTGCAGGAATAACCGCTGGCAATTAGGCTTTGGGGAACAAGCTGCGAGTATCTGCCGTCGGTTAGCTTGGTTGATAAAACAAAGTCGTCTGAAACCTCAATCGAGCCAAAAAGTTTACAGTTTACAATACTATTTGCTTCTCCGCTTATGAGATTTAAAGAGATTCCATCATGTACTACAAACTCACAGTTTATTATATCGCCTATTGTGCAAGTGCTTTCTATACCAACCGCATTATAAGAAGCATTACCTCCTGTGGTGATTAAGCAATTCTCCATTCTTTGCAAAGCCCCTGTATTTACTATAAATTCCCCATTGAAAAAGAACTTGCAATCTCTCATTTCTAATTTTCCCTCATTGATAATCGTTCCAAAGGTATCTACATTATTTAGGCTTGCACTTGCGCCGCTCGCATTTCGCATAAATGTTCTCGATACGCCTGGCTGGTAGTTTGGTTGATAGCTCTGTCCTAATATGATTAGCTTATCATGATTATCAATGGAGCAGCAAATTTTATTGTTTTCAACATAATAATTAAGACTATAGATTGTATTTTTTATTATCAGCGTACCCTTTTCGTTTTTTACAGCGGAAATGTATCCATCATCCAACACAATGGACTCTTCGTAATAACTCCCATATATACCGCCCATTGACGGTTCTGGGTAGTTATCCTCAAGCACAAGCACTCCCCCATTATTTTTTATTATGCTTGTTGGATTGCTACCAGAATAGGGGGAATAATCAATGCGCTCTCCGTTAAAGTCAATACGCACATACTTGTTTTCGGGTACAGTTAGCGGAAATAGTGAAGGATCGGAAGAAGAATACACCAAAATAAGCTTTAAAAAGATTGCACTTGTACCCGTTTCTTCAAAATAATACTTCAATTCTTCGGCAGAACCCGAAAACTCGATATAGTCCAAAACATTTACCGTACATATAGCTGTTTTATTATTACTCTTTACTTGAATGTTTGTACTGCCAACCGCTTTTGCAATAATCGTTCCGTTTTCATCAACGCTT
>JAAZFD010000187.1 GCA_012511925.1 Clostridiales bacterium | reverse complement strand
TTTACACCAGGTTCATGCTATGATGATGCTGATAATGGCAATCAATCCGCATTGCATTGGGATTTGGTTTGTATACAAACTCCCGAATACGGCGGCGGCGAAATGTATTTTGACGGCGTTTTAATCCGCAAGGACGGACGGTTTGTTTTACCCGAGTTAGAGGGGTTGAATCCGGAGAATTTGATGTAGGCGGAGAACTGAGAGCTTAGAGCTGAGTTTATTGTAAAACTATGTGGGCGGATTCAATATCCGCCCGCTTAAACACAAATTATCATTATTGCCAGTAAGCGAAACCACTAATAAAAAAGAATGAAAGATTCACAGGACAAAAAAATAATTAACGTTAGCATAAATGGTGTTTTTAACATGTCTGTGGGTACGGTTGTTACCTTTTACACGACTTACACGGACACTATTTGGGTTGGGGATGTTATTTGCGATAACGATGTTTGTTATACCGTTAAGGGATTTATTTTTCCAAATGGATACCCAAAATACCCAGGTCTAATTTCTGCGATAGTTGAAAGAGTGATACAGTAGGTTCAATAATTCTTCGCAACAACACAGAATCCCGTAGGGGCGGATTCAACATCCGCCCGATTTAACACAATTTATCATAAAAAAAGGGGCGCAACCGCCCCAAAGCTCTAAGATCTAAAATTCTAAGCTCTAACTCACAGTCCCATTTCCTTTTTCACTTCACCAAAGCACCTAACTGCAAAGTCTAAGTCCTCTTTTGTGTGTCCAGCGGAAACCTGTGTGCGAATTCTCGCCTTGCCCTTTGGCACAACGGGGAAGAAGAAGCCAACTACATACACGCCCTTTTCAAGCATACGTGCAGCAAATTCCTGTGCAACTACGGCATCTCCAAGCATTACAGGCACTATCGGGTGTGTGCTTTCGGGAACATTAAACCCAAGTTTGCCTAATTCTTTTCTGAAATATGCGGTGTTCTCATGCACCTTATCACGCAATGCGGTAGATTCGGTCAGCATATCGATAACCTTGATTGATGCGGCGCATATTGCTGGTGCCAATGTGTTTGAGAATAAATATGGTCTTGAACGCTGACGAAGCAGGTCAACGATTTCCTGCCTTGCGGCTGTGTAACCGCCCGATGCTCCGCCCATTGCCTTGCCCAATGTGCCAGTGATAATATCTACTCTGCCCAAAACTCCACAATGCTCATGTGTGCCCTTGCCATGCTCGCCCATGAAGCCTACTGCATGGCTATCGTCAACCATAACTAATGCGTCATACTCGTCTGCAAGGTCGCAAATTGCTTTTAGGTTGGCAATAAAACCGTCCATTGAAAACACACCGTCTGTGGCGATTAGCTTTATTCTTGCGCCTTTAGCTTCTTCGAGTTTCTCCCTTAAATCGCTCATATCGCTGTTTTTATAGCGGAAGCGTTGCGCCTTGCAAAGCCTTACACCGTCAATTATGCTTGCGTGATTCAATTCGTCTGAAATAATTGCATCTTCTGCTGTTAGAATTGTTTCGAACAAGCCTGTGTTTGCATCAAAGCAAGACGAATACAGTATGCAATCGTCCATTTCTAAGAAGTTTGAAATCTTTTTCTCTAATTGCTTGTGAATCTCTTGTGTTCCGCAAATAAAACGAACAGATGACAAGCCAAAGCCCCATTTGTCGTAGCTTGCTTTTGCCGCTTCTCGCACTTCTGGGTTGTTCGAAAGCCCCAAATAGTTGTTTGCGCACATATTAAGAACATTTTTTGTTGCGGTTGTATCAATTCTCGCCTTTTGAGGAGTTGTGATAACTCGCTCATTCTTATACATGCCTGCTTCACGAATAGAATTTAATTCATTTGTGAAAATCTCATACGCTTTTTTCATAATTCTTTTCCTCCTTTATTTTTGAATTATTCCTGCCAATCAAGCACTACTTTGCCGCTTTCGCCGCTGTTCATAGCCGCAAAGCCAAGCTCGAAATCTTTATAGCTGTATCTATGCGTTACAATGGGTGATAAATCAAGCCCTGCTTCAATCATAGCGCCCATCTTGTACCATGTTTCATACATCTTTCTGCCGTATATGCCTTGTAGGGTTAAGCCCTTGAAAATTACATCGTTCCAGTCTATTACAGTGCCGGGACCTGCTATTCCTAACAGCGCAACCTTGCCGCCATTTCGCATCGAGCCTAACATTTGATTTAGTGCTACGCCGTTTCCCGACATCTCAAGCCCCACATCAAAGCCCTCGATAATTTTTTGTTCTGCCATAACATCTTCCAACTTCTGCTTTGCAACATTTACGATTGCGGTTGCGCCCATTTGCTTTGCAAGATTTAGCCTGTATTCGTTTACATCGGTTACTACTACGCGCCTTGCTCCGTTTTGCCTGCAAATACCTGCCGCCATCATGCCTATGGGGCCAGCACCTGTTATTAAAACATCTTCGCCCACTACATCAAACATCAAGGCGGTGTGCGTTGCGTTTCCGAAAGCATCGAAGAACGAAATAATATCCTCATCAATGTCAAAACTTACAGGCACAACATTTGTTGCAGGAATGCAAAGATACTCGGCAAATGCACCATCTCTGTTTATGCCAACGCCATTTGTGTGCTTGCACCAATGCTCGTTGCCAGCCCTGCAATTTCTGCATTGACCGCAAACGATATGCCCCTCTCCGGAAACCCGTTCACCAATAGTATATCCCTTTACACCCTCGCCTAATTGTGCGATTTCACCAACATACTCATGTCCGATAACTACAGGCGGTACTAAATTCTTTTCGCTCCATGAATCCCAATTATAGATATGAACATCTGTTCCGCAGATAGCTGTTTTGTGAATTTTAATCAACACTTCACCCATTTTAGGTGTAGGAACAGGCACTTTTTGAATTTCAAGCCCCTTGCCTCTTTTAGTCTTTACGATTGCGTTCATCATTTTTTGCATAGATTTTTCCTCCATTACCCTTGTTTGCACTCCACTTGTAATTATACTACTAATTTTTGATTCTGCAATAATTTTTAGTTATATATTGAATAATAGTAGCTACAGCGATTTTTTGTGGTATTATAATCATCGGACAAAGAATGGAGATAATAAGGGAATGAAAGAGTTATTTGAATTGTTTGTATCGTTCATGAAGATAGGCGCCTTTACATTTGGCGGTGGCTATGCCATGCTGCCAATGTTTCAAAAGGAGCTGATTGAATCGAAAAAATGGATAACCGACGAAGAGATGATGGACTACTACGCAATAAGCCAATGCACACCGGGGGTTATTGCCGTAAACACATCTACATTTGTTGGTTATAAGGTAAAGGGCGTTTGGGGTGCGATTGTTGCCACTTTGGGAGTTATTATCCCCTCGATAGTTATAATCACGCTTATTTTTTCGATTTTAGCAGAGTTTTCTGATTCTCAGATAGTTATGCACGCATTTGGCGGAATTCGTGCCTGTGTATGCGCTTTAATACTTAGTTCGATAATAAAAATAGGCAAGAAAGCTATTGTGGACAAGCTAACACTTTGCGTATTTATCTTAGTTACGCTGTTTTCGCTGTTCGTGAACTTCCCAGTTGTAATAATAATTGTTGCATTTGGTTTATTGGGCTTTGGGCTTTCCTATACAAAGGCTTTCAAAAATAAGTTCAAGGAGGGCATAAGAGAATGATAGTGTTAGAACTCATTTACGAATTTTTCTTGACAGGTCTTTTCGCATTCGGCGGTGGGCTTGCAACATTGCCCTTCCTATACGATATGGGAGCAAGAACAGGCTGGTTTACAAACGAAGATATTTTGCGAATGATTGCGGTTTCCGAATCAACCCCTGGTGCGTTAGGTGTCAACATGGCTACATATGTTGGAATATTAACATTCGGAGTTGCAGGCGGAATAATAGCCTCGCTTGCGTTGGTACTTCCCTCTTTGATTACAATTTTGATTGTTATTAAGGTGTTGGACAAGTTCAAGACTTCTCCAAAGGTGCGAGCGGTATTCTACCTGTTGCGTCCTGCGACTATTGCATTGATAGTAATGGCTTTGTTAAGCGTTGCAAAGGTAACATTTTTTACTGTTGACTTGAAAGAAATTAACTCATTTGCAAGTTTTTTTTCCTCAGTAAACTATAAAACATTGATATTAGCGGCGCTGCTTTTTATTCCGATAACGAAATCAAAGCTACACCCAATAATATTTATTGCAATATCCGCAGTAATAGGAATAATATTTAGGCTTTGATATACATATTTATTAAAGCTATATCGCATAGTTTATAATAGCGCCCTAACTTGCGAAGCTAATTACAATTGTTTAAAATAATTATTGAATAAGTCGAAAAAAGACGAAATAATTGTTGACTTGCAAAATACAATGTGATATTATTAGATTGACTGTAAAAACAAGTTGCTGCATTGCAATTAGTTTGTTCTGTGGAAGGTGTTTCGGAAATATTCCGAGGCACTTTCTTCAGCTATAACTATTATTTTTATGGTCTTTTTTTCGACTTTCAATTTTACTTATTTGATTGACATAATATTATAGATGTGGTACTGTTAAGTGGGTTATTGTATAAATTATTACTGCATTTTTGCAGGTAGGAGAGATATAGATGAAAAAATATAAGCGAAATAAACGCGGCTTTACCTTGGTTGAAGTATCTATCGTTATTGCGATAATGGGTATTATAGCTGCGATATTGATTCCTCGCCTTTCGAACCTAAGCGAAGGCACAGGCGATAAAACAGCACTTGCAAACGCAAAATCCGCTCTTACAGCGTATAAGGCTCAATTCATAGAAGAAACTGCACCTTCCATCGTTATTTTTGTTCGTGGAGATGCAGGTTATTATATTTTTGGTTATAACTTTGGCGAGGGTGCATTACGTGTAAACCCAAATAAGTTCTTACAAGATCAAAATTATCCTTCAATGGATAACGCCGTGCTTGCAATGTTAGAACTGAAACTGAATGGTTCGATTTTTTCTTTGGATACCACAGAATCAATTCCGCCCGAGTATATAAATCTCACCGCACAAATGAGCAAAGAACTCGACTATGCCGTTATTTATCAAGGTAGGCTAATTGTGGGCGATTACGCCGAGCCTAAAGCAACTGCAAACAACGGCATGATGACGGAATACATTACTACTTTCAAATATTTAGTAGAGGGCGAATCGGGCTACATAACAAAGGAGATTTTACTTTCAAGCATTGAGGACTCCTCTACTCACTACGTGCCCGCCGACCCTGCACCATTAGGGGATAAATCTTTTGCATACTGGAAGTTAAGCGAAGTAAACAGCATGAACAGAAATGACCCGGCTTATGAGCTTTACGGAGGAGAAAAGTATCATCTTCCAAATGCAATGGTTACATATACAGCGGTATTTTTAGATGATGTACCACTGCAAGACCCCATTACAAACGAATATTTAATTCATAATAAAGAGCAACTTTTTTGGTTTAGAAATTCTATAAATGATATGTCTATTCCTAAGGATTCCAATGCAAAACTCGTTAGGGATATAATTCTTAACTCAAATCTGCTCAAAAACAACGGCACGCTAAACAATGGCGTATATACAATGTGGGGTGCCATAAGCGATTCGGAGGAGTTAGCATATTCGGGCATATTCAATGGCAACGGTCATAGCATTAGAGGACTTTATATCGATAAGCCCTTAAATCTGCGTGAGGGCTTGTTCGGATATGTTGACGGTGCAACATTCAAGGATTTAGGCATAGAGGATTCCTACATTCGCGGAAAAATGTATGTTGGAGCAATTGCAGGCTCTACGCTTACAGGCGGTGCTACTACTAAATTCTTGCGTTGCTTTAATGCAGGCGTAGTAAAATCTGCCAATACGATGGAAGAGGATTTAATCCCTGTAAACGGCTATGTTGGCGGAATTATAGGCTTTGTGAACACCTCTGCAACCTTGAACGATTGCAAAAACACAGGTTGGGTATTATCCGAGGGCGATGCACGCTACATTGGAGGTATTGTAGGCTATATAAGCAAAACTTCTACCACGATTGCGCTCCGCCGTTGTGAGAATAGCGGAACGGTTGGCGGATGTGTTTCAGAATACGCTTATACAGGCGGTATTGTTGGCGCTGTTTATAGCTCAGCCAACTTTGAGGACTGCAAAAATTCTGGTAAAGTTTATGCCGAGTCAAATGATGTTGGCGGAATTATCGGCATTGCAACTCAAGGCATTGATACTACGGCACAGCTAACAATTACTAAATGTGGCTCTACAGACGAAAGCAGGGTAAGCGGTATTCAAACCGTAGGCGGTGTAGTAGGTAGCATTAACAACGAACATACAACGATTTCTGGCGCATATAACATAGGCATGGTTAGCGGAACAGGAACGCACACAATCCTTGCGGTTGGCGGTATTGTAGGTCTAAGCGATTCACCTATCGAAATTGATTCTTCCTACAATAATGGAGCGATTACAAGCGCAGGCGATAATGTTGGTGGAATTATAGGAAGCTCAACTAACGAAACTGCTATAGCTACAACTTATAATTCGGGCGCAGTACAGGGCTTAGGGTATGTTGGCGGAATTATTGGCAATATGCAATCAGAATTTGCTCTTACTATTTCAAAATGTAATAATATGGGTAAGATTGGCGTAGAGATTCCTACAATTACTAATATAAATGTTGGTGGTATTGTGGGTTATTGCACTGCTCCATTAAATATAGAAATAAGCAATAATACAGGCAATATTGTTGGTTATCAGGCAGTTGGCGGTATAATAGGCAGGGTGGAAATCGCTGAATCGCATATTTCCTATTGCAAAAACACAGGCAATGTAATGTCCACCGACAACTATGCCGGTGGAATTGCTGGGTATTTGCGATTTGATTCCACGATTGATAGTTGCGCTAATGAGGGGAATATCACAGCTGGCTGGTTCTATGCAGGCGGTATTATCGGCTTCACATATACTGATACGATTGTTATCACAGTAAACAGCAGCTATAACTTAGGCATTATTAAGAGCTTAAGCTATTCGGGCGGAATAATCGCTTATGCTTGCAATGGAACAATCACCGTTACAGATTGCTACAACATCGGCTATAACTATGTTGCTCAACCCACCGGTAGAGGCGGCGGAATATTGGCTCATGTTCAAGACGAAGGGCTTACAACAACCGTTACAAACTGCTACTACATAATAGATAGCACGAATGCTACGGAAAAGGTTGCGCTTAGCTTTGCAGGCACACAAAAATCCGAGGAAGCGTTTAGCGATGATACAGTATTAACGCTTTTGAACGGCATAGACCCACAGCCAAAGTATTCGAGCCTACATTTCGTTGAGTTTAACCTTATTAGAACACTTGACGAGTTGGGAGAACCTTTGACATTCTTGTACCTGCATAATCTGCCCTTGATATTGGATATGTACCCCGATTCTGAGGGATGAGAGTAAAAAAACGGGCGAAAGCCCGTTTTTGATTGCGCATTAATGTTTGCCACAAAATATTGAACGGTTTAAGCGTGGCTATGACTTTCGAAGCATTGTACTTCTTTGCTTGCATATTGTCTTTAGCATACACCCACAAAAGTGAGCAGCAAAAAACGAGCAATCAGCCCGTTTTTGATTACGGTTTAGGTTATTGTGTATAGCGATGTTAGTTAAAATATGGTTGCACAATTTTTCCGAACGGTATAATATTGTTGTAATAAATATTATGGGAGAAAATTATGCTAACTGAACATACAATCAATTTGACGGTGAACTATCCTTTGGCTGATTGCTTTAATGCTATTATAGAAGCGGTATCTACTCTTAGTGGTTATTCTGTAAAGAGCAGTTCAGAGATAACTGGTGTAGTGATTGTTAAACATCATGGGCTTACGCTTGATGGCGGTGGCGCTACAATTACAATAGAACAAAAAACAGAGGGACAAACGGCTATTATGGTTCGTGGTGAAGTTGCTATCCCTTACTATCTTGCTAAAAGTAATTGCCGTAAATACGCAACAGAGATCGCCGAAGCATTGACGCTACGCTTGAAAAATGATTATAAACCTATTAAGCCGCAATCTCAAAAAGTTCAAAGTACAGCAGAGGAAAAGCTAAACGAACTACAAATGTTGCTTGATAAAAAGCTGATAACCGAACACGAATATGCAGTAAAGCGGCAACAGATTATAGATACGATTTAATTTAGAACTCGTATTACCATTTCCCCAGGAACACGAAGTACAGAGCGGAACGAACATTGCGACAGTAATCATTTACACTCTTGGCGACATTAACATTGCAGTAGCCAACACTTGGGGTGATACAACTTTCAGAGCATACATTATACTCCTTTGTGCAAATTGCCCTTGGCATACACGAACCCCATAAAAAAGCAGCAAAAAACGGGCAGTCGCCCGTTTTTTATGCTTTGCTTACTTAGGCTTGCTTGCGTTTTTTAATCATCAATCCAATACCTAAGCCCATTGCAGTAATCGCTACCAACACATAGGTTGCGCCGCCTGTTGCGGGACCTCCTGCGTTGTTGCTATTTTCCTGCGATGTTGGACTTTGCTGTGGTGCTTCGGTTTCCAATGGATTGTTGCCTTCTGAAGTTGCCGTTGGATTGCTTGTTTCAGTTGGCTTCTCGGTTGCTATCGGCTCATTCGTTGCAGAGGGCTTATTTGTTGCTGTCGGCTTTGCAGTAGGCTTTGCCGTTGGTTTAGCTGTTGGCTTTGGTGTTGGCTTGGGCGTTGCAGCAGGTTTAACATCAACACCAACGCTTGTAGATTCTGAGTAAATGCTTGAGCCATAGGTTAGCGTAGCTTTTACCGAAAAATCTCCGTTTGCCTGCACCTTTGCTTTGAAAATAATGTAGCCATCATATCCGTAGGTCAACTGTGCCGTATTGTTCTTGAAGTTGAAAATTTCAGTTTCGTCGGACATTCTGCACGACTCACCTACACAAATAGCTGTGTTTGCCTTCAAAATTTCGTGTGCAGAAATTCCACTTGAGGAAATCTTTAGATAAAAATTATCTTGTCCCTCTACTGCCTTATCAAAATCTTCCTTGCTGGGCGTAGAATAATCAACTTTAATGTAAATCGTGTCGCCCTGTTTGTATTCGTTTGAAATAGCTTCGCCATTCGCATTAACAGTTGAAACCTTTAACTTAAAGATATCCCCTGCGGCATTTGAATATGAAACGCTTGCGAACACAAATAGCATTGCAAACAACAATGAAATCGTCTTTTTTGATTTTGAAAACATATTTAACCTCCTATGCGTTTCAAGTTGTCTTTATGCTAACATACAGCATCAAAATATTACAAGCATAATTTAATGTAAATAGCGCTTGCATTTTCCTAAACTATGTTATATGCTTATATTG
>JAAZFD010000186.1 GCA_012511925.1 Clostridiales bacterium | reverse complement strand
GTTATTAACTCATTAGGAGTAAAGTTGTCTGCAAAATTACGCAAGCTCATTGAAGGCGCACCAACATATACGGCATCTGCGCCAAAACGAAAAGCCGCCTCTAAACGCTCCATATTTCCTGCCGGGGCTAATAGTTCGGGTAAATAGATTTCGTTATTCTTTACCAAGGTCGCCTCGCATACAAAAACAAGCTTCTCCAATGACTTGTCCTACAAGAACGCTTAACAATCTCACCTTCGGAGGACGAGGCATCAATCATATAGCCATTGCCAATGTATATTCCAACATGCCCTACCCTGCTTGAACCTCTACTATTGTAGAAGAAAAGCAAGTCGCCTATTTGTAAATCGTTCATAGAAGTTATCTTTTCCCAATCACTCACTTGTGAATAGCCAGAAGCACTAAGCCTGCGACGATTACTGCCCGCTTCCGACAAGCAATAATGCACAAGCCCTGAGCAATCAAATCTATTCGGTCCTCTACTTCCAGACGAATAAGGCTTGCCAAGCTGTTCTCTTGCAACCTCTATAAAGGTTTCAATTCTTGCTTTTCTGCGTAGCTGCTTTGCGTAGTTCTCTCCTGCAACTGCTTCGGGCATATAAAGCAAATCAATGGTTTCAGAATCAGCTATTCCTGTAATCTCTAAGTCGTTTCGTTTTTGAAAATCTTTTATCGCCGCTGTGGTTAACTCTCCGAAAAACCCTGTGGACTTCTCCATGTACGCAAGGTCGCAGAGCTGTTCTTGTAAATCTCTAACATCCTCGCCGCTTGTACCTTCTGTTAAGTTGTATTTTTGTGCAGATAGGTCAAACATAAGCGTAAGCGTTTTTGTATTTGCTGTACCAGTTTGCTTTAACCCATGTTGCCTTTGAAAAGCCAAAACTGCCTGTCTTGTTGCAGGTCCATAGTATTCGGTTAGCTCATCTATGTTCAAAAAGCCTAACTCATCAAGCCTGCATTGCAGCGTATTTACCCTTTTATCGCTTTCGCCGTATTTCAAGGTTGACAAATCGCTCATAACAAATTTTTGAGATATTATTTCCTCGTTTACCTCTATGGTGGCGTTAGAAAAACGAGCTTGTTCAAACTTTGGAATATCTAAACCGTTAAAGCAAATCAAATCATCCACATAAGAGTTGGGGAAACGAATAGAAATGCTTGAACCTGCATTTGAGCTTGAGCCCATAGAAAGCATATACGTACTTATTACAGCGATTGTAAGCACAAATATTAGAGTAGCCGAGCCAACAAGTGCCGAACATGGTTTATTCAGCAAATCTTTCGTTTTAGAAAATAATCGCTGTAAAAAATCAACTATATGTTTGTTAATCAAAATACACCTCTTATGGGTTCTTATAACCGCAGTAATTATAAATCCCATCTGCTATTGTTTGTGCTATAAGTGCTTGATATTCTTTGTCGCTTAGCTTTATAGCTTCAACCTCGTTTGAGATAAAGCCACATTCAACTAATACAGAAGGCATAGGATTGCCTTGAAGAATATAAAGCTCTAAATATGCACTTTTTCTTTTGCCACCCGTAGCCTCGTTAAGCAAGGATTGCAAAGTATCTGCTAATTCTTTGCTGGACTCTAAGTCGCAGTAAAAAACTTGCGGTCCCCATACATTCGGGTCGTCTGGAAAGCTATTCATGTGAATACTAACCATTACGGGAGCATTTGAAGAATGAATTATCGTGCGCCTACTATTCATATCTTCGTCCTTAGTTTCAGCTAACGCATTTTCATTTGTTCGAGTTAAGGAACTGCTAATCCCCTGTTCCATAAAAATGCTTTGTAGTTTCTTAGCGATTTCCAAATTTAAATCGCTTTCAATTATTCCGTTAATCGTGGAAACCGCTCCAGGGTCTTGTCCGCCATGTCCTGCATCTATTACAATGCCATAATCCTTTAGATTCTGCGTTCTTTCCTTAGCTGTAACATCGTTCGAACAGCCGTAAAAGGCGAGCAAAAAGCACGAAAGTAATATGCTTATCGAAAGTTTTATTGTTTTGCGCATCGCATTGCCCATAAAATCTCCTTAATTAACGGGATTATTTTACCACAATAATCCCGTTCAATTGTTAACCGTATGTAAATTTACTAGCCACAGGGCAAAAACTTATGAAATCAAGGCCTTCAATATGCTTGTTGCATCACCTGTATTTACTTTGCCATCACGGTTGAAGTCGGCTGAAAGCAACTGCAAATCGTTGAGTGCAGCAGCACCAGACGCATATTTCAAAATCAAAACAGCATCTCCTGTATTGATGTTTCCATCGGCGTTAACATCACCTAAGGTATAGATTTCTATGTATAGAGCTGTTACGGTAGTATCACTTGCAATAGGCTCTGAATCATAGTCCCATTTATCAAACTCGTAACCAAAATGCTCTGACGGAGTCGGAAACTCGGAAATTGTTTTGCCGCTCTCAACAAGTATTTGCGAGATTTCTTCGCCAGTTAAGCCATCAACAAATGTTACCGTATGATAGGTTTTTTCTTCGTAAACCGCAGTAATGAGTATGTCAGCAGTTACAGGCAAACCATTATAATCCCAATGCGAAAACTCATAACGACTGTGCGTGGGCGCCTCTGGGAACTCAGTGATAACGGTATTTTCTCTAACCGAAATAACAAAGAAATCTTGAAGAGTAACACCGTCTCTAAATGTTACAGTATGATAGATAATCTCGTCGTATTCTGCAGTTATAACGGTATCATTATTGATTGGTTCGCCATCATAATCCCAACCCTTAAACTCATAGCCTGCGTGAGTTGGTACTTTGGGAAAGTCAAAGATGACAGTATTCTCTCTTACCGATATTACGAGAATATCTTCAAGCGTTACGCCATCTCTAAATGTTACCTCGTAGTATGGAATCACATTGTATTCTGCGGTTATAACGGTATCATTATTGATTGGTTCGCCATCATAATCCCAACCCTTAAACTCATAGCCTTCGTGAGTTGGTACATCGGGTAATACTGATAAAATCGTTCCTGCATCAACTGAAATATTTTCAAATTCTAACCCGGTTACTCCATCAACGAAAGAAACATTGTACTTGGAAAGCTCATACAATGCAGAAATCACAGTATCTTCGTAAATCGGTTCGTTGTCGTAATCCCAGCCTGCGAAATGTTGATGCTCATGTGTAGGGGCATCAGGGAATACGGTTACAACATCACCATGTAAAACTTTTAGTTGTGAAAATGTTTCGTTTGCATAGCTATCAAAGAAAGAAACAGTATGGTATTGGTATATGTCAAAACCGACTTCAGCAAATACATTACCGCATTGCGCTTTAGCATTAACATAGCCGGGTTTCATAGCAACTAAAACACCAAATTCATCTATCGTAGCAACATCTGACGAAACCGACCACTCTACTTCACGATTGATAGCGGTGATAGGAGTAACTATTGCTGTTAATTGTGTAGATTCGCCAACCTCAAGCGAGTCTGTTTCACGAAGAATTTCTACGCAGATTGCATTAATGTTCAGAATTGGGTAAAGATAGCCATCTACTGACATTGTCCAAACCCCTGGAAAATCAAATCCGTAAAACGACTCTTGAGTTTGCATTTGAGAATCGGTAAGCTCTGTGCCAAAGTTACTCAATGAAAAGCCTATTGTAGTATCAAGGTAGTAACAATTATCGATAAAGCCCTCGCTATCGTTCAAACCGGTTATGCTGCCAGCTCCCAAAATCTCTTCAATATTTCCTGCATTGTATGAGTTTTCGATGGTTGCGTTATTTCTGCCTGTAATACCACCTAAATTTCTCCCTCCGAAAATTGAGCCTTTGTTGAACGAATTAGAAATTAAGCTGAAGTTATCGCCAGCTATACCGCCAACACGTGATGTGTCTGACATATCAACGCCGCTAATGTTGCCTGAATTTTGGCACCTTAATATTGTGTCATAGTTTGTTTTTCCTACAATTCCGCCAACAATTGAGCTGTCAAAATCTGATGTAACATAAACCGAGTTGACACATTCAGTTATTCTCCCCTTGAAACTTTGACCAACAATACCGCCAACATTTCCACCCGAGTTAGATTTAAGAATGTTTCCTAAATTAATCGATTGCATAATTACGGCAGAATTGTTATTTCCTACAATACCACCAACATTTGTTGCAGATGCGGAATCGTTCCAAATCTCTGCATGGTTCATGCAGTCTGAAACTACTCCATACAGGATGTTATCACCGCAAATACCGCCAAGATTGCCCGTCCCGCTTGGACTCTTTTCGTTAGTGCAATGAATGATATGACCCATGTTGCATCCTACAACGCCGCCTACGGAGTTGTAGCCATTCACAGAGCCTGCGTTAACGCTTAGCTTTACTAAACCGTTGTAGAGATTAAAGCCTACTATTCCGCCTACAAAATCTTGACCTCCAACTGCAGCATAGTTTTTGCTTGCGTTAATATAAGAAGAACTATCGCCAGCTATTCCCCCAGTGTGTGCATCGTATCCAACTACAAAAGAAGAAAGGTTTGATACACATTTGGAAAGTTCTGACTCATAAGCTGCTCCTGCAATTCCACCAACACAAGAGTTGCCGCCAACCTCACCTTGAAATTTACAGTTTTCAATTATGCTATCAGTGGCTTGCCCTACAATAGCTCCAATATATTCATCGCCATAAAAATATGTTGAACGCATATAAACATAAGAAATATTCGCATTGTCAACTACGCCGAAAAGCCCCAAATAACTCGTACCGGAATTGTTATACGCTTTTGAAATCGAATAATCACAACCGTCGAAGTAACCTCTAAAAGGGTGCTCGGTAGTTCCGATAGGAATCCAAGTGTTTGATGCAGTTGCTCCGTTAAGAACGATAGGCATTCCAACAACATAAGACAATGAAGCATAATTCCCCTCACCAGAGTTGACTAAATCAGCCAACAAAGCTAATTGATTAGCTTTTGCAATAATAAATGGAGAGGATATGCTACCGTCGCCCGATTCAAAAGAAGACGCGATATCGCCACTCCATACTTCGGTTTTGCTAAAAGCGTTTGCAGTTGGCACAAAAGTTGCTACAACCATAAACATAGCAATAAATAAAGCAGTAATTTTTTTCATCTGTTCCTCCCAAAATAATTGAGTATATGATTCAAATATACATTGTTTTCATATTGTTGTCAAATAGTAGGTTGACTTTACAAAGATTACATATTATAATTACTATAATGAAAACGGAGGGAATATGATTCGAACAAACTCAGGAAAAATTCATTTGAAAAGGTCTTCTCTATGGAATATTCCTACGCATACTTTGTCTGCGCTTATTTATTTGGTTTGTGCAGCCTTTGCATTTATTCCTGTTGTGGGGTACTTTGCATGGGCAATAGCTTTTTATGTTTTTGTGATAGAGAGAAACAGCAATTTCGTTCGCTTTTCTGCGGCCCAAGCGTTTTGCGTAGGCATTATCCGTATGATAATTGGAATCGTGTTCGACAGCATATCTATGGTTGCAAAACAAACCGTTGCGATTTACGGTACCGACCCAGACTTCATAGCATATTGGGGAGAGGTTGCAAACCCCGGCTTGGGTGCAAGGATTATCGGTGCAATTTTTGCAATATTCCTCTCTTTGGTTAGTTGTTATGCTGCGTATATGGCATATAGAAAAAAGCTGGTACGAATTCCCCTACTCGGAAACTTATCAGAATTTTTAATAAACGATATAAAACCACCTAAGCGCTTTAGGGTTTATAAACCATAATTATTAAGCCCAGACTATAACTAAAAGCCCTCTTATGAGGGTTTATTTTTTTGTTTTCTGTCCATACTAATAAAAAAGTATGGAGGAAATATGCATTCAAGGCGATTGAGTAAAAAATTATTTAGACTTTACTACGGAAACAGCATCAGTCGTGTTTCGATATATGTTGTCGCTTTTGCGCTCGTCTTAGTCTTGGGAGGTTTTATGGGCTTAAATCTAAGCGGTTCAATATTCAAGGGCGAAACTGATGATGGTCAGATTGTGGGACGAATCGGCGAGCATAGCATATTGCCTACAACGGATGTTGAATGGATATACGAGTTTTCAAACTGCAAGCATGTTCAATACGATTTCGGAGCAAAAAACTATGTAGGCTATACCGCAAAGGAATTAGAGGAGCAAATAAAAAACTGCAAGGTTGAGGAATTAAACGCTGAAACCGCAACAATACGGGTAAAGATTGATGAGTATTGCCCATTGCACTATCTTTTAATGTATGTAGACACTGACTTCCTATGCGTATTCAGAACGGATAGCAAGACATATATAAGCAAAGTAGTCTATGAAATAGAGTTCGACATGACAAATTTTGATGAGGCTATGTTAGAGCAATTAAAAAATGGCATCGTGTTCGATACATTAGATGCCATAAACTCATATCTTGAAAGCGTTGAAACTTGATTAACAGTTTTCACAACGCAATCTACGAATCATAATTTTTGGGTCAAGAGCAGAAAATACTGCATTACCAGCAACTAAGATATTTGCCCCAGCATCTATGCAATGCTTAGCGGTTGTTTCATTTATTCCACCATCGACTTGAATCAAAACATCCAAGCCGCGTTCGCATATCATATCGTTAAGTTTGCGAATTTTTTCAACGGCAGAGGGAATAAACTTTTGAGCAGGAGCTCCGGGGTTTACGCTCATAATCAAAACCATATCTAAGTCATCGAGTAAATATTCGATTGAGGTTAATGGAGTGCTTGGGTTTAACGCAATACCTGCCTTCATCTCACACTTTTTAATCTGCTGAATGGTGCGGTGCGCATGCCTGTCTGCTTCGATATGAAAAGTAAAAATATCAACCCCTGCGGCTTTATATGTGGGTACCCATTTTAAGGGATTTTCAACCATCAAATGCGCATCAAAGGGTAATGAGGTATGCTTCCTTAGAGCTTTTATCATCGTATGCCCAAAGGTTATATTGCTAACGAAAGAACCATCCATAACATCGAGATGGATATAATCCGCTTCCCAGCGTTGCATATTCCTAACAGCTTCGCCTAATGCGGCAAAGTCAGCAGATAAAATTGATGGTGCAATTAAAGTCATAAGTAAACCCCCTCAGTACAAGCATTATACCGTTTTATGCGTACTTAGTCAAATCTGTGTTTATAGGCTTGTGATACTTCTGCAAATATCTTTTTGTATCTTTCATAACGCCCGTGCGAAAGTTTATTTTCTACCAAAAGCGCTTTTACCGAACAGTCTGGCTCGTTGATATGGGAACAATCAATAAATCTGCATTGATTCGTGTTTCTTCTCATTTCGGGATAGTATTCGCAAAGTTTATTAGGCTCAATATCAAAAGCATCGAAAACGCTGAATCCTGGAGTATCAAGCACAGCACCGCCGTTATTGGTTTTCCAAAGCTCAACATGACGAGTTGCGTGCTTGCCCCTGTCGGTTTTTTCGGAAAGACTTCCTACCTCAAGGTTCAGTTCTGGGAATATTCTGTTAACGATTGATGTTTTTCCGACTGCGGATTGACCGGTTAAGCAGCAAACGCTTTTTTCAAGCTCGTTCATAATCAAATCAATATTTGTGCCCATTGCAGCAGAAACGGTATGAATCTTGTAGCCAGAGGGTGTATATTCACTTATTATCATTTGCTTATCATTGTCTGCTTCATCGATTTTGTTTATTATGATTACTGGAGTAATGTTTAGAATCTCGCAGGTTATCAACAGCTTATCAAGCAAAACCAAATCTTGCTTGGGCGATGATGCGGAAATTACTATAAGCAGCTTATCGATGTTTGCGACTGTTGGGCGAACAAGCTCATTCCTTCTTTCGCAAATTTCAAGTATGCTTCCGGTAAAATCAGAGTCATTGCACAGTATTTCTACCCTATCCCCTACTATCGGGCTGGTTTTATCCTTTCTAAACCTTCCACGTGCTTTGCAAGTGTATATGAATTCATCATCGGTAATGACAGTATAAAACCCGCCAATCCCCTTCAATATCAATCCGTTTTTAGCACACTCACTCATCAATTTCCCTTAAATCTTATTTGCTCCCTTTTTTGTTCAACTCCATTAACATAGACTATGCAATCAAATACGCCTTCTTTGTCCGAATATGCGGTAAAAGATGCAACTTGGGTGCCAGAGGGCATTACAGCTTCAAACACTACAAGCTCATAGCCGCCTTCCATTTTTACTGTTACCATAACAGGAGTATCCTTTGCCTCTATTGACAGGTTAAAAGCCTTGTCCACAGCATAAGCTCCCATTTTTGTTCCGAATACTACAAGCTCAATCAAGGTGGTTTTATCTATTTTTAGGCCACCGCTTATGTTCTGAGACAAAATATAGCCATCTTTACCGCCGCCAGTTGTAGAGTATTTTACTCTGATAATCGAAAAACCAAAGTTCTCCAAAGTATCAATGGCTGCTTCAAACTCTTTATTCACGACAACGGGCATATCGGCAGTTTCTTCTGGTTTTCCGCTAATATAAATCGTTACCTTTGAATTTCTCTTAACCTGCTCGTTTACTTTGGGGCTTTGGTCAAAAATCTTGCCTTTGGCAGTCTCCCTTTCAGAATTATAAAGCACTTCTAGTATCGAACGACCAGAATTTGAAAGCGCAATATTTGCTTCTAATAGGCTCAAGCCAAAAAGATTAGGAACTATGGTTTGCTCGCTGTCAAGGCTAAGCGTTACTT
>JAAZFD010000185.1 GCA_012511925.1 Clostridiales bacterium | reverse complement strand
TTAATAAAGCCTAATGGCATATATGGAGAGTTATATGAAAAAAACAAGGTCGCTAAATGCGGAGCGTATAAAGTTAATGACCGAGCTTGGCATAGCAAGCATAAATAGATGCACTAAAGATGAAGAAGACGCTATCACTGAGGTGCAGAAGCAAGGCTACCCTATTCCTGATGGTATATTTGCGAAGAAGGATGGAAAGTATTATAAATGCACCTACGATGAGATTTCAGATGCTGAAATAACTAAGCTGTTAACGTATAGGGTTGTAAGCTATTTGCGAATAATTAGAACATCGGTTATAGGTTTTGGAATTATTGTCAGTGCTTTGCTGATTTATATTGCTGTTATCCTAACATCGGGCATATAGAATATGAAGGTAATAGATTCTTCGGAAAAGGCAAATGTAAAGTGGCTTAAGGTCGATAATGCAGGCAAAATCTATCCTGCCGCTCGCAGGGGTGATTGGACTGCATTGTTTCGTGTTTCCGCAACGCTAAACGAACCCATTGATGTAGATATTTTAGAGCAGGCGCAACGAACAACGCTCAAGCGTTTCCCACAGTTTTCTCTGAAGCTAAAATCGGGTCTTTTTTGGCCTTATTTAGAAATTATACATGGCAGCCCAGAACTGCAAATCGATGTTGCCAACCCCTGTGTTCGCATGGATTTATCCGAAAACAAAGGCTTTATGTTGCGTGTACGCTACTATAATAAAACTATTGCACTTGAGGTTTTCCATGTGCTTTCAGACGGTTCAGGCGGAATGAGCTTTTTACTAACATTGGTAGCCGAGTATCTTAGGCTAAAATACGGTGCCGATATTCCAAGAGATAACAATATCTTGAACTGTGCTGACGAGCCCAAGCAAACCGAAGTTGAGGATGCGTTCGAAAGATTTGTAGGTAAAGTAACGCAATCAAGGTCGGAAGCGGATGCTTTCTATATCAAGGGAACTAAAGAGCCTATGGACATTATTCATGTAACATCGGGAGTTATTCCTGTAAACGAGATTTTGAGCCGAGCAAAGGAAAAGCAGGTTTCCTTAACCGAGTATCTAACTGCTGTTATGATTATGGCAGTAACTAAGATTCAACTCGATACCTATAAAGGAAAGAGCTTTGAAAGGATAAGAAAAAAGCTAAAGCCTGTAAAGGTTTCTATCCCTATCAAATTACGAAAGTTTTATCCTACGAACACGAAGCGAATTTTCGCAAGCTATGTGAATATTGGAATTGAGCCAAGATTAGGTGCTTTCACATTTAACGAGGTGCTAAAAGCAGTGCATCACCAAATGGGTGTTGAGGTTACAGAAAAAAATTTGAACGCAAAGTTTTCCACTAACGTTATTGCAGAAAGAAACAAGCTACTAACGCTTACTCCTCTATTTTTGAAAAACATAGCTTTGAAAATGGTTTTCAATATGGTTGGCGATAGAAAATCTTCTACTGTTATTTCGAATCTTGGGAACATTGTACTGCCCGAAGAAATGCAGAAATATGTTGACAGAATCGATTTTTTAGTAGGTCCTTTATCGAGGAACAGAGTAACCTGTGCCGTTGCCTCTTATAAGGGCAAGTTAGTTGTAAATTTTATAAGAACAATAAAAGAAAGTATGCTTGAAAGAGAATTTTTTACCTATTTGGTTAAACTGGGTATTCCGGTTAAACTTTCAAGCAACTCGGGATATTAGGAGGATATATGTCTTACTGTGTTAATTGTGGCGTAGAGCTTGCAGAAACTGAGAAAAATTGCCCATTGTGCGATACCGAAGTTATAAATCCTCGTTCGCCTTGGCAAGAGCCTATAGATTCGCCATATCCAACCGCTTACGAAGTTGCTGTCCCTTTAAACAAAAGCAAGGTAGCAACCTTTGTTTCGTTTCTGCTTTTGATTCCTATTCTTGTTACGCTTTTAAGCAATTTAATTGCTAATGGCGAGATTTCTTGGTCTCTATATGTTGTTGGTGCAATAGCCTTGGTTTTCGTTGTGTTTCTTTTCCCTATGTATTTTAAGAAATTTTATACAGCACGCTTCATTTTTATTGATTATTTAGCCTTGTTTGGGTATTTAGCATTAATACAATACTTAGCTGGTGGAAAATGGGTGATGTCTATTGGTCTTCCGCTTTGCATCTCTTCCTGTGGTTTCACATGGTTGTTCTTTGCTCTGTTTAGGCATCCCAAAAGCACTACCATATTGGTAAGACTTGCAATAATGCTTATTTCGTTAGGTGTTTATGTGATGGCTATTGAGTTGACATTGCTTGAGCATTTTGGTAATCCATTCGAGTTGCATTGGTCGTATTATGCTTTGATTCCTTGTGCCGCATTAGCCATGGCTTTGCTATTTTTAGACTCAAGAAAAGATGTTAAGGAGGCATTGCATAAACGCATGTTTTTAAAATGAGCAAGTACAAACTCTTAGCATTAGATTTAGATGCGACATTATTAGATAAAAACGGTATTATTTCCGAACGCAACCGTAATGCCATAAGAAAGGCAAAGGAAAAAGGGGTGCATGTTGTAATTTTTACAGGGAGGTCGCCTGTGGGTACATCTTTGATATGGAAGGAAAATGAGTTCTCCGATATAGCCGCCTGCTTTGGTGGTGCTGTAATAAAAAATATGCGCACTAACGAGGTTCTACATTCAAGCTATTTGCAGCATGATTTAGTAAAAAAATCCTTGGACTATGCTTCAAAATGCGAGCTAATTTCTCAAATCTATGTGAACGATGATGTGGTTTGCGAAAAGGAAAATCCCTATACCCAAAAATACGTTGACTATTTGAAATTGAACTGCATCTATGATAAGGAAATTCGAAGAAAGAAATGGGCTAATGTTCCAAAAGTATTGTATTTCGCTGAATCGGACAAGTTAATGAAGCACTTAGAATCTACACGCACCGAATTTGGTGAGTGCATGGAGGTTACCGCATCTTCAAAATACTTTATTGAACTAAGTAATTTGGATTCCACTAAGGGCAAGGCACTTGATTGGTTATGCAGGCAATTGAATATATCGATTTCTGAAACCATTGCAGTTGGTGATAGTCTATTAGACTTGTCAATGATTGAAACTGCGGATATAGGCGTTGCAGTTGAAAATGCACACCCGAACCTGCTACTTGCGGCAGATTATGTTTCGCCGAGTTGCGATGAACACGCTATTGAATGGGTAATTGAGCATTTCATCTAAAATATATTATCCAGTCTTGAATTTTAATTGCTATGTTGAAATATTTGGGCTATAATGTTTAGCGGTGTAGAATTCCTAAAAAGGCAATTACTCACACTTAAAATATTTTGGAGGTACAGTAAATGAAGTATGTTTACATGTTTTCTGAAGGTAATGCCAATATGAAGGAACTGCTTGGCGGCAAAGGTGCTAACCTTGCAGAAATGACTAATTTGGGATTGCCTGTTCCTTTCGGTTTCACAGTTACAACCGAGGCTTGCACCCGTTATTATGACGATGGTGAAGTTATTGCGCAAGGAATCATCGATGAGATTTTCACATCTCTCACCAAGTTAGAGAAATCCGCTGGCAAGCAATTCGTGAACGTTCAAAATCCCCTATTGGTTTCGGTTCGCTCAGGCTCAAGAGCTTCAATGCCTGGTATGATGGATACAATTCTAAACTTAGGCTTAAATGATGCAACAGTAGAAGGCTTAGCAAAGCTTACAAACAACGAAAGATTTGCATACGACAGCTACAGAAGATTTATTCAAATGTTCTCTGATGTTGTTATGGAAGTTGAAAAGAAAAAGTTTGATGCAATTCTCGAATCGGTAAAAGAGCATAACAAAGCTGAAAAGGACACAGATTTAACCGCAGAAAACCTCAAAGAGGTTGTAAGATTATACAAGGAATTGTTCTTGGCTGAAAAGGGTTTTGGATTCCCACAAGAACCCAGAGAGCAGTTACTCGAAGCTATAAAAGCTGTTTTCCGTAGTTGGGACAACCCCAGGGCTATCGTTTATCGCCGTGAGAACGATATTCCTGCATCATGGGGCACAGCAGTTAACATTCAAGCCATGGTATTTGGTAATATGGGCGATGATTGTGGCACAGGTGTTGCATTCACTCGTAACCCCTCAACAGGCGAAAAGAAGCTATACGGCGAGTTCTTGATGAACGCACAGGGTGAAGATGTTGTTGCTGGTATCCGTACCCCCTACTCCATTTCGCAATTACATGAAACCCAACCCGAAGTTTATGAAGAGTTCACAAAGATTTGCGATATTTTAGAGCATCACTACAAGGACATGCAGGATATGGAGTTCACAATCGAGCATAACAAATTGTTTATGCTTCAAACTCGTAACGGAAAGCGCACAGCTCCTGCCGCTTTGAAAATCGCTTGCGACCTTATGGATGAAGGTATGCTAAGCCATGAAGAAGCACTCTTAAAAATCGAGCCCAGAACACTTGACACCTTGCTACACAATAATTTTGACCCAGCCGCATTATCAAATGCTAAGGCAGTTGCACAGGGTCTTGCAGCATCACCCGGTGCAGCTTCTGGTAGAGTTTATTTTTCAGCCGAAGATGCAGCCGAAGCAGCAGCACGTGGTGAAAAGGTTATTTTGGCTCGCTTAGAAACATCACCCGAAGATATCGAAGGCATGATTTCATCTCAAGGCATTTTAACTGCACGTGGCGGTATGACCTCTCATGCAGCGGTTGTTGCTCGTGGAATGGGTAAATGTTGTGTAGCTGGTTGTTCACAAGTTAAAATCGATGACGACAAGAAAATAATTAAAGCGGATTCAGGCGCAGTATTCCACGAAGGAGATTGGATGTCTTTAGACGGTTCAACAGGTAAGGTTTACGAAGGCGCATTAGCAACTATACCTCCAGTGCTTTCAGAGGAATTCCACAGAATAATGAATCTTGCTGACGAGTTCCGAACACTAAAGGTAAGAACAAACGCCGATTCTCCCAGAGATGCAAAGGTTGCACTTAGCTTTGGTGCAGAGGGCATTGGTCTTTGCCGTACAG
>JAAZFD010000020.1 GCA_012511925.1 Clostridiales bacterium | reverse complement strand
TTTAGGCGCATCGGAGGGGTTTATGCCGTTGTTAAGCACATACGAAATCGTGTAAACCTCTGCCGTCCACTTAGCATAAAGCGTTATATCGCCTGTTGAGCCTAAAACAATCTCACTAACTGCATTTCCGCTAAAATCAGCATTCCTGTACCATCCAGAGAAGATATAGCCACGCTTTGATGTTGTAGGAAGTGCGAAAGTAGGAGTTTCAATAGTGTAGCTTGTTATGAAATACGGAGATTGTATTCCACCATTCGTAACATAAGTAATATTGTAGGTTTTGGCTGTCCATGAAGCGTAGAATGTTTTATCGCCATACGAACCCGAAGCGATTTTTGCAACCTTATCGCCTGAAAGCTGTGGATTGCTGTACCAGCCGGAGAAATCATAGCCGTTTCTTGTGGGTGTTGGGAGATTTATGTCTGCACTTTCAATCGTGTAATTTTTTGGCGCATTAGGGGGATTAGCTCCGCCCCTTAAATCGTATTGAATCGAATAGGTTACCATAGTCCACTTTGCAAAAAGCGTAATGTCGCCGGTAGTACCCTTATTTATATTAGTAACAATTTCACCTGAAAAGTTGGCATTCCTATACCAGCCAGCGAAAGCATAGCCGTTTTTCGTAGGTGTGGGAAGCGCAAAGTTAGAGTCTATATTATAGCCATTAGGTGCATCTATCGGGTTTTTGCCCCCATTTAGATTGTATGTGATTAGGTATTGCACATACTCCCATCTCGCATAGAAATTCTTGTTGCCTGTTGAGCCTGTGGGAATAGACAGCACCTTATCGCCCAAAAGATTCGCATTATCATACCAACCCATAAATGTATAGCCGAGCTTGGTAGGCAAGGGCAGGTAGATAATTGGGCTTTCTATGTTGTAGCTTGTGAGAGTACCCAAGGGCAGCGTGCCGCCATTAGTGTAATAACTTATTTGATAATTTATTGCCTGCCACGAAGCGTAGAAAACCTTGTTACCTGTTGAGCCTTTTATAATGGATTCTATCGCAACTCCTGTTAGCTGTGCATTGTCGTACCTCCCCTTGAATGTATAGCCAAGCCTTGTGGGAATAGGCAGGGAGAATGTTTCGCTTTCTATAGAATAAGTGCTTATGGGGGGAGAGGAAAACTCTCCGCCGTTTAGATTATAGGTAATCGAATAGTTGATTTTATTCCACTTTGCAAAGAATTCCTTGTTGCCTGTTGTGCCTTTTTCTATTTTTGTTACAGCACCGCCGCTTAATTCGGCATTTGCGAACCAACCGCCGAAGGTATAGCCGTTTTTAGTTGGTACTAATAGCGTAAATGTTTCACTTTCTATGGTGTAGCTTGTATGCGGAATAAGCTGAAATTCTCCGCCATTAAGATTATATTTGATTGTATAAACAATAGGGTTCCAAAGCGCAAATAAATTCTTGTCGCCATAACTACCCTTTACTATTTGAGTTATAGGAAGCTCGTTTTCTGTCCAACCCAAGAAATTATAACCAACACTTGTAGGGATAGGCAGCAAAAAGGTTTCGGTTTCTACCGTATAGGTAGTGGGGTAAGAGGGGGGAAGTGTTCCGCCGTTTGATTCGTAGAAAATCGAATACGTAACCAAATTCCATGACGAATGCACATCTAAATCGCTTGTGATATTCGAATAGTCCTCTATCCAGTTAGCAAACGCATAGCCGTGGTGCTGTGGTGGCAAAAGTGGAGGAGAAGCCGCAAAGCCCATTTCTACCTGCTGTTGTGAATAAACATTGTTGAGCTAATCCAAGAATCTAACTGTAAATGAATTGTATCTAACAGAAACAAGGCAAGAAGCGGTAAAGCCGCCGTCATTCGTTGTTACAACAATATTCGTATCGCCACGCATAAGCCCAGTAATCTCGCCATCAACTACGGTGCATATATTAGTATCATTGCTTTGCCATGTAACAGACTTATCGCTTGCATCCTCGGGAGCGATAATTGCGTTAATATTAAATTTTTCACCTGCAATAATCGTAATCTGCGAATGGCTTAGTGCAACTCCGCTAACAGGTATTGTGGGTATAGGGGTTTCAGTCGGCGTTGGCGTTTCTGTGGCTTCAGGCGTTAGAGTTGGCGTTTGAGTTTGGGTTGCGGTTTCTGTGGGCGTTGGCGTTTCTGTCGGCGTTTCTGTCGGCTCGGGAGTTAAATCGTCTGCTGTTGGTACAGCGGTTTCGTCTGTTGTGTTCAATACCGCATCAACAGGTTTAAAATACGCAAAAATCGGTGTTGTAAAGGTAATAGGCTTGTTTACAACAGTAAAGCATCTATGCAGCGCATCAAATTCTATGTTTATCGGTGTTGAATCGTTATAAAACAAAATTCTGCCATCTTTTTGAATATCAACCGTTAAAGCTAAATTTTCATCACGAGTGAGTAAAAGATTGTTTTTTTGCACCGCCATGTACGCGTTATCGGATTCGGAGTATAGCTTGTTATCGTTTGTTAAGCTCCAAAGCAGGGCAGAAGCGTAAAGCTGGTTGAAATCGATTCGCTTTTTGCTTTGATTGATTGCGTTTGCCTGTAATCCTCCGCCAATAGACACCAAGTGGTTCGAGATAGCCAATTTATTTGAAACGAGGGCAATTTTTATGTCGCCAATGTTCTTAATGTTTTCATAAGTGTATGCTTCACAGCTAAAATTTGTAGCGTTAGAGAGGGGCGCTATTTGCACGAGCATAACAATAATCAAACCGAGAGAAAGCCACCTATAAAGCCTATTCATATAGTTTTCGCCAACCACCTTTCCATGCAAAAAAGTTATCTCCATATTAAACAGATATATTTTGCTAATTTAGATTATATTTACAAATACGAGAATTGTCAACAAAGAAAATTCAAGTTTCATACATTAAAAATCTACCTTATTCGCAGGATAACCGTTAGCAAATTCGGCAATCATAAGCACAGAAAGAAGTACAAACGGAGGGTTAAAAAATGGCACTAAACAAGGTTGAGATTTGCGGAATAGACACTTCAAAGCTACCCATGCTAACGACGGCTCAAAGCACAGAGCTAATGCTAAAGGTAAAGTCTGGCGATGAGGAAGCAAGGGAAGAGTTTATCATAGGGAATCTTAGGCTTGTTTTAAGCGTTATTCAGAGGTTTTCAGGACGTGGCGAAACTATGGACGACCTTTTCCAAGTCGGCTGTATAGGACTTATCAAGGCAATAGATAATTTTGATTTAAAGCATGGAGTGCGGTTTTCTACCTACGCCGTTCCCATGATTATTGGCGAGGTTCGCAGGCATTTGCGTGATTCGGGGGCAATTCGTGTTAGCCGCTCTCTGCGTGATACCGCCTACAAGGCATTGCAGGCAAGAACAAGGCTTATGGAGGAAAAGCTATGCGAGCCGAAAATTGCAGACATAGCCAAGGAGTTAGGAATAACAGAAAGTGAGGTTGTTTTTGCAATCGCTTCTATTGCCGACCCCATTTCGCTGTTCGAGCCTATATACCACGATGACGGAGATGCAATCTATGTTTGCGACCAAGTTAAAGACGAAAGCTTCTCAGACGAAACATGGCTGAATTCCGTTGCAATCGAAAAGGGCTTGGATAATTTGACCGAGCGTGAAAGAAAAATCATAAAACTTCGCTTTTTTGATAATAAAACGCAAATGGAAGTGGCTTCAGAGATTGGAATTTCGCAGGCGCAGGTGTCGAGGCTGGAAAAGAATGCGCTAAGACAGATGCGAAAGTATGTGAAAAGTGTGTAAAAAAGGCATAATTTGTTCTGCAAGATATAAAAGCGGGGTTTGAATCCCCGCTTTTTTCTTTGATTATTTTTATGCTTATGGCGCATACTCAAAAAGCCACAGGTCATTTTGCGCACTACCAAAGGCGTATTGTGCAGTCAGCATCAGGTGTAAACAAAGCGTTCATTACCGCAATCACCTTACTTCGCCCACTGCATTGCGACTCCAACCGATACGAACCCGTATTATTGTAATTTGGAACAGCATACCAATAGTACCCTTGACTGTGTGCGCCGCTGGGAACCCTCGCCTTGATTTTTGCATCGTTTAGGGAACTGGAATTTTCAACACAAAGCTTAAAATCGGTGTTGCATAGGGGGGTAAGGGTGAGTGAACTGCCACTATACTCCAAACGCCATTTTTGCTCACTTCCACCAGTGAATGGGTTTTGAACGCTTTGCGAATACACAACTGCTGAGGGTGTTCTTACAGATAAATACAACCCACTTCTTACATTTTTTATGTAATATGTTCCCTCGGGTAAAGTTCCGCCTGCGAGTTTTTTTGCATATTTTAGGGCTTCTTCAGCGTTTAAAACGCCATTATACAAGCATATACCTTCATTTTCCCATCCATCTATTTCTGCAACAGTATTTACTATCGAAGCTCTTATTTGTGCGGTTGTAAGTCCTGGACATTCAGATTTTATCAGTGCTGCGGTACCGGCTACAAAGGGTGCTGCGAAGGAAGTACCGGAAACAGAAGTATAACTATGAGCATCACCAGTTGTAAGTATATTACTACCTGGAGCGGCAATATGTACAGCATTTGGTCCCCTACTGGAGTCGTCGCCGTCACCGATACGCCCCGTACGCCAAAGACCAAGACTACCATCATCATTTTTTTGTACTGCACATACAGTAATCATGTTGGTTAGATCGTATAGTGCTGGGTTGATTTTATGTAAATTGTCAGTGCCTACATAAGTTGCTTCGATGTTAAGCCCATAATTCCCTGCTGCGGTTACTAATAACCCAGGATAATTGATTATCTCATTCTTTACTGCATTACTATACTCATTATAATTAAAATGGACAGACATATTAAGTATAGGAATATCATTTTCGTTAGCGTAGTCAATAGCATTAACTATCCGAGTAGTAAGAATATGATTTTCATTCCAGCTTTCGTTTGAACTTTGTTTAACCTTTAATGGAACCATGCCTACTTTCCAGCAGGTACCTACTCCATCCACGCCGTTACCGACTGCACCTATTACACCCGCTACTGCTGTGCCGTGTCCGTTAAAGTCGTAGGTATTTCCGGTTGGGTTTGCAAAATTTCGTCCTTCATTGCGTAATACATTTGCTTCCAAATCCAAATGGTAATTTATGCCATGGTCTATAATACCAACCTTTACTTGCCGAGAACCTGTAGTCTCGTCCCAAGCTTTGTCTGCTTTTATCGCCTTCAAACCCCAACTGTTATTATAATACGGGTCGGTTGGTATCTTTTTAAGCCCTATATCGTTGGTAGTATCTCTAATTATAAAGTTCGGTTCTGCACTTTCGATGTAGGGATTTTTCTCTAACAGATGCATTATGTTAAGAACGTTTTCTTTGCTGTTGTTTTTTAAAGTTAGCAGTAAGATTTGCTTGTATGTATCTCGGTTAATCCCCAACGCGTCAATGTCGCCGTCAATTCGTGAAAGGTCTTCGATTTTAACAATGTTTTCCGCAATCTCGTTATTGATTTGAGTTACAATATCAAGTCCTTGAAACGCTTGAGCCGCATTGTTCAACTCGTATCTGCCATCTTTTTGTTGCAAATATCCGTCTTTTACTACTGTTGCCATATCAGCTATGCTGTAATCTTTGTTAATTACTCCGTAGTGCCTGCTTATTACTATAAGCAGCTCGTTGTCAGTAAATTCGGTTTCGAGTGAAATAGTAGAGTAATACTTCTCTGCAAAGCTGTCAACCAACTTGTTGCCCGTTTCCGATGTTTTAGTGGTGCCAACATTTGATTCGCCGTGGGCTGCCTTAATTTGCATATTGGTTGTAGTTAAAATCATAACCAACACTAATGCAAACGCTGTTAATCGTTTAAGTTTCATAATTTTCTCCTTTTTTATTTATCAATTATATGTGGGTTCTGGAATCCATACGTCTTGGTTGTTAAACAACCAAACAATAGTCTCGGCATCCTGCTTTGTAATGATGCCCTTTTCATATGCTTCGTTGCCCACTGTAAAGGTACCGTCTTTGTAAAGGTATATAGCGGCATCCTGAACAAAAACTTGGTATGAATACTCCGCTATATTTACCCAATGCTGGTATTCTGCACCGCTGTTTGTTGGAAGAATTAACAGAGCAACCGCATCATTGTAAACACCATAATAAAAAGTTTCGAAATTATCGTGCCGTAAGTTTTGCCATGGGCTTTTGAATGTTTTATCAAAATCCTCAATAATTTGCTTTTCCAGTTTTGCGCTTAGTTTTTTTGGTTTAAGATATTTACCTTCAGCATCTGCATATTCATCTTTGTTGCATCCGCCAACCAGTCCAAGTACAAATGCAAAGCACAACACCAAAGCAAAAATTCTAACTCGTTTCATAATTTTTCTTTCCTTTCATTTTAACTACTTTTTTCCATTTGCTATATCACAAATATCCTCTTCCGTAAGCATTCCGCTTTCATACGCTTCTTCGATTTCAGTGAATTTGCCGTCCTTGTAAACAAATACAGGTGCATCGCTCGAGTTTGTTTCTATTATATATCCTGCAACTTCAACGGAACCGACAAGCAGTCCAACTGAACGGTTGGGTTCAATTAACATAACCGCTGCGCCATTGTATGTTCCAAAATAATGTTGAATAAAAACAGTATCAACATCTATAATGTAGTCTGGGTACTGCTCGTTATGAAATACAACATACGCTTCCTTTATTTCCTGTTCTTTCTTTGCGCTTAGCTTATCCTCTTTACTGCACCCACTAAATGCAGTTACAAGCAAGCACAAACACAACACCAAAGCAAAAATTTTCGTAAGTTTCATTGTGTTTCCCACCTCATATTTAGTCATTTTTTGTTACGTTAGGACGCCAAGTGCGTGGGTTATTATACAGCCATGTAATCGCTTTGGCATCCTGCTTTGTAATGATGCCCTTTTCATACGCTTCATTGCCCTCTGTAAACGTGCCGTCTTTGTAAATGTATATAGCAGCGCCAATAACATACACCTCATAAGAATATCCTGCTATATACTGGGTACTTTGATGCCCCTCCTCATCGATATCTACAGGTAGAATAAACAATGCAACGGCGCCGTTGTATGTGCCATAATAAAAATTTTGAATGTTGTCAGCTGATAGAATTATTAACGGATACTCAAAAGACTTAGCAAAGTCCTCTTCAATTTGCTTTACTAATTTTGAGCTTAGCTTTTTAGGTTTAAGAAACCTACCTTCTGAATCTGCATATTTGCTATTACAACCGCTAAATATCAAAAGCACAATAGCTACGCACAACACCAAAGCAAAAATTCTAATTCGTTTCATGGTTTTATCTCCTTTCTTCGAAAATCTCTTTTAATACTCATCATTGGTTATATTATTTATTATATTTAACTG
>JAAZFD010000184.1 GCA_012511925.1 Clostridiales bacterium | reverse complement strand
CTTCCAAAGGGTACAGAACAGTTTATGAGCGATTTGCATGGCGAGCATAGGGCTTTCCTGCATATTATGAACTCATGCTCAGGCGTAATTCGTGATAAAATCGAATTGGTGTTTGGGCATCGCCTAACAAGCGCAGAAAAGCGTGAGTTGGCAACGCTTATCTATTACCCTGAGGAGTACTTGGAGAGGGCAAAAGAAAAACACCTCGACATAAACGAGTGGTATGCAGAAATGCTTACAAGGCTTGTCGGAGTTTGCCACTCTGTAACGCATAAGTATTCACGCTCGAAGGTCAGAAAGGCACTCCCAAAAGACTTCGCCTATATTATCGATGAATTGCTTCACACAAGCTATGTAGAAACAGACCGAATAAATTATTATGAGAACATTATACTTTCAATTATAGAATTAGACCGTGCGGATGCTTTCATAATCGCAATGGCAGAGCTTATAAAGCGCATGGCGGTTGATAGATTGCATATTGTTGGTGATATTTACGACAGAGGCGCTCGTGCAGACGTTATAGTTGATAAGCTGATGACGCACCACTCGGTTGACATTCAATGGGGCAACCATGATGTGCTTTGGCTGGGTGCTGCCGCCGGTTCAATGGCTTGTATTGCGGTAGCCGTTAAGAACTGCTTGCAGTACGATATGCTTTATATGCTTGAAAACTCATACGGAATCAGTTTGCTTCCGTTAGCAATATACGCTTCTGAAACCTACGAATATTCAAAGGTGTTCGAGCCAAGGGTCAAACCAAAGCATGGCTATCAGCCGAGAGATGAGGGGCTGTATGCAAAAATGCATAAGGCGATTTCCGTCATTATGTATAAGCTTGAGGGGCAAATCGTAAAGCGCAACCCCGAATTTCAGATGACCGACAGGGTAGTTTTGGAGCATATCGATTATGATGATATGACATTCATTGTAAACGGCGAAAAATATGAGCTAAGAGATACCGATTTCCCAACAATAGATAGGAACGACCCATTAGCACTAACCCCCGATGAAGAAGAGCTGATGGAAAAGCTGCGTGAGGAGTTCATGGGTAGCTATAAACTTCAAAAGCATATCGATTACCTATACTATTCGGGTGCTGTTTATAAGGTTTATAACAACAACCTTTTATACCATTGTTGTATTCCAACTAACCCAGACGGTTCACGCATGACTTTCGAGTTCGAGGGAGAAAAATATTCAGGCAAGGCATTGCTCGATTACTGCGACAAGGTAGCAAGGCAAGCGTTTTATGCGCCCGAGGGTTCATATTCAAAGGAATACGGCTGTGATTTTCTATGGTTCCTATGGTGCGGTAGGCATTCACCGATTTTCGGAAAGGACTGCATAAAAACGTTTGAACGTGAATTGATTGGTGATGAGTCCACTTGGAAAGAGCCTAAGAACTCATATTATAGGGTCCAGGACTCAGAGGAATTCTTTGAGGGAATACTCGAAGAGTTTGGAAACAAAGAAATTTGCTTGTATCACATCGAAAACGGT
>JAAZFD010000183.1 GCA_012511925.1 Clostridiales bacterium | reverse complement strand
CTTTGTAGCAGGTCTTATATGGTCGATTTTGGGCGTATTTCCGTTCATGGGCTTCAAGCTGATTCAACCGCAAGAAGCGCTTGTGCTAACATTGTTTGGAATTTACACAGGCACGATTAAAGAGGCAGGATTTTTCTACGTAAATCCTTTTTCATCGGCAATCAATCCTGCGTTTAAAACCCAATTAGGTCAAAGCAACGACGTGAACACGACTTCCGCTCCAACAGTTAAGATTGACGGCACAACCGTTCCAACCGCTTTGAACAAAAAAATCTCTCTGAAAATCATGACTTTGAACAACTACAAGCAAAAGGTCAATGACGTTCTGGGAAACCCAATCGAAATTGGCGTTGCTGTATGGTGGAGAGTTGTTGACACTGCAAAGGCAGTTTTCAATGTTGACAATTACAAAGAGTATCTCTCACTTCAATGCGACAGCGCTGTTCGTAATATCGTTCGAATTTACCCCTACGATATGAATCCCGGAATCGACACTACTGGTGATGGCGAACCCGATGACGGCAGCTTGCGTGGCTCAAGCTCGATTGTGGCTGAACGCATTCGTCAAGAGATTCAATCCAAGGTTGCTGATGCAGGTATCGAGATTGTTGAGGCTCGCATTACACATCTTGCTTACGCTCCCGAAATTGCCGCCGCTATGCTTCAAAGACAGCAGGCAAGTGCGATAATAGATGCAAGGAAGATGATTGTTGACGGTGCTGTGGGCATGGTAGAGATGGCTTTGGAGAAATTGAGCGAAAAGGATATTGTGAAACTTGACGATGAGCGCAAGGCGGCTATGGTTTCGAACTTGTTGGTTGTACTTTGTGGCAACAGGGATGCTCAACCAATCGTAAATAGTGGTAGTTTGTATTAACAATGGACGACGCAAAGAAACAAGTTCCACTACGAATATCTTCAAAGCTGTATGAACAGATAGCCGCATGGGCAAAGGACGATTTTCGCTCCTTTAACGGACAAATAGAGTATCTGCTGACCGAATGTGTGAGGAAGCGAAGAAAAAACGATTTCGAAGCGGATAATCTGAACGAGAATGAAAACGAATAGGAAAGTGAAAGCGCTCTCAAAAATGGGGGTGCTTTTGCTTGCTTTGCCTATATGGTGGTGCAAGCTCGCCATTCAAAACGAGCATAATAATCAAATACAAATGCTCAAAAAAAATGATTGACAATTTAATTCCGACTATGTAGAATATATGAGGTGATTTTATGGGTAATTCCGTAATAAAAATTGCAGTCGCAAAAAAAGGTTTTGGTGCATACATACACCAAGTGCTTGATTTTGAAATTAAGCGCATAGAAATTTGTGGCAGAATGCTTGTGCCTGCCACGCCGGTAAAGGTTGACCTGAAATATTGCTATGATGGCGATGCTATCAATGCAGACGGAGAGATTTCCGTTAGTTTTTATGAGTCCTGCGCGCGCTGCAACAAAGAATTTGTTATGCCCTTTAGCTATTCATTTAGCGAGAAGTTTTATAGTGAGAACTACAAGGGCGATGAGTTTCCCCATGATTTTGCGATTGAGGATGAGGAATCCTTCATTTATAGCGGTGAAACATTGGATTTATACGATTTTGTTTATACTACAATCGTGTTGAATGTGCCGTTACATTCCCTGTGCAACGAGGATTGCACAAGTTTGGCTCAAAATGAGCAAGAGCAATGCGAAGAAGAGGCAGCGCCTAATAGTTTAAAGGCTAAGCTGACGGAAGCATTGCGTAAACAAAATTAGGAGGTGTAAAAATGGCAGTACCCAAGCGAAAAACGTCAAAGGCAAGGCGTGATAAACGCAGAGCGAATTGGAAAATTTCAGTTCCCGGAATAGTATCGTGCGAAAAATGCGGCGAGGCTAAACTTTCCCACAGAGTATGCAAGAAGTGCGGCTTTTATGGCAACCGTGAGGTTCTAAAAATCGAAGAGGACTAGAAAATTCAAAAAATGCACAAGCGAAAAAACATCCCATATGGGATGTTTTTTATTTGGCGATGCAAGGCAGTAGTGCAAAGCGAGCAATTTCAGTTCAGTAGGGCTTTTTTGCTATAAATACGGCAAAATATTTGTCTTTCACAAAAGAGTTCAAAACGCAAACTTAACACCACCAAAATGGACTCTATTTTTTAGGTGCGTTGGGAAATTTCAGTTCAGCAGGCTTTTTTTCAAAAAATACCCGAATAATTGTTATCCAACCTGACAAGCAATGCACACATTTACCCTATGGACATACTATGTATTAGAGCGTACATGCTCAAATTCAAAAAAGGAGGTGAAAATACAAATGCAAAATTGTAGCCGAGCCCATACTCTATTTTTAGAATGCGGTATCAATCCGCAGGACGCAATTTTTGAGATAGAAAACGGCTGTGTTGAAAAGTGTCAATCCTTTGTTTTGAGTCGCGTGTTAGTTGATGCTGCCAATTTATGCAGACCAGTCGTAAAAATTGATTTCTCGAGTATCATTTTCTTTGAAGCGGAGGACGACAGAGGAAGCGAGCATGAGGTTAAGGTAGATTTGATATTCAAGCTGATAAGAACTTGCGAAGGGCATTCTGAATGCATTCAAACATGGAGATATCTCAATGAGTTTGAAATAAAGAACGATATTGATGAGCTGGAAATAGAAATCAGCACACCATTTGCAGTTTCGTTCTGCGATAGAACCTGTCCAAAATGCTGTGAGTATCGAATAGAAGTAGAAGGAAAGGATTTCAAAGGGGAGTTTGAGGCTTTGAGGGTAGTTTCGCCTGATTTAAGCGCACTCGTACAAGGCACTATCTAAAGACTTACTGTAACTTTCGTTTATTGATTCGTTTCAAAAAAGGGCTGATTGTAACCAGCCCTTCTTTTCGTTTTTAATTGCAAGATAGAATCACAAAAAAGATGCAGTTTTCTTTCGGAGCAACCATATCTATACGGGAATATTAAACTTTTTGTGTAAGGACTTTTTGAAAAATCCGAATACGATTAAATTGCATAGAAAGGTTTGTGTGCATAAAAACAATTATTCACTAAACGCATTCGAAAAAGTGATTGAAATGGTTGGATTTTCTTTGTTAGCGCATAATAAGCATTGCTATGGTTTTTATAATTATATGCTAAAAAATTCAGCAATTTAATTTTATTGAATAATTCCTTACTTATCTGGCAATCATAACGATGTAATAAATTAAACCACCTATGTGGTATGTAAGGAGAAAGCTATGGACGTAATCGCAATGATTTTGATGATAATCGGCGCACTAAACTGGGGTGCAATCGGTATTGCGCAGTTCGATGTCGTGGCGGCATTGTTCGGCGGAATGTCAAGCATCGTATCTCGTATTATTTACACGCTTGTTGGCTTGGCAGGTATTTGGGGAATCTACATGCTTGTTAGGGGCGACAGAAAAAACAAACGTGAATAATACATAAATCGCTTAACGGCAAGGAATCGGCAGAGGAATCTGTCGATTTTTTTGTAAAAAAGCATTATTTGATGGTAGGGGCTTTTCATTGTTCTAACACATAATGCTATTAGTTATTATCGTTAATAGGCGTTGACCAACCCAACGGTAACATAAAGTACGTTCCTTGCTTGAACATTTTGGCTCATTACGCTCATAGTATTAGTTAACAAGCATAAAAGGAGATTTAGAAAAGTGATTCCGTTTGTAACTAACAAATCCGACTACATAAGAGAGTTAGCAAATGCAAAGCCGCAAGCCATTGCACAGATACGAGGCAGCGCAAAGTATCGTGGCATACATGGTAAAGTGCTTTTTTATCAAACGAACAGAGGTGTTGTTGTGGTTGCTGAGGTAGAGGGCTTGCCTATTTCGCCTAACACCTGCGGCAGCTCGGTTTTTGCGTTTCATATTCATGAGGGGAACTCTTGTAGCGGTAATGGCGATATGCCTTTTCCCGAAACGAAAGGGCATTATAATCCGAATGACTGTCCGCATCCAGAGCATGCAGGCGATTTGCCTCCGCTTTTTGGGAACAATGGCTATGCGTTTATGGCAGTGTTAACGAATAGGTTTACGATTCGTAATGTTGTGGGAAGAACGATTATTATTCATGCTCAATCAGACGATTTTAGAACGCAGCCTTCGGGGGATTCGGGGGAAAAAATTGCTTGCGGGGAGATAGTGAGCGTAAGCGCTCAATGATATTCGTTCTGCAAAACGAGCGATATTGCCTTTGGCAGTGATATTGCTACGCAATGATATTTTAGCGAAAAATAGTGATATTACATTCGTTCAGCGAAACGAATGTAATTAGGCACGAACAGCACAAACAATACATTGTATGGGAGGATTCTATATCCTCCCGTTTTTATTTGTGTAGGGGAGATTCAATATCCTCCCGTTCTATTATTTGTGTAGGGGAGGATTCTATATCCTCCCGTTCTATTATATGTGTAGGGG
>JAAZFD010000182.1 GCA_012511925.1 Clostridiales bacterium | reverse complement strand
TCTATGCTGCAAAGCTGATTAAATAATCATATTAAACTTGGGAGGGGCAACCCTCCTTTTTTATTTAACAATATTAAGTAATCCATTACAAACGGCAAGGAAGAAATACCTGCTAAGGTTATCACAGGCGGCGGAGTTCACGACAACGAGTACCTATGGCAAGGTCGCCAGCGTTGGATGCCATCTCAAAACCATGCACCCTACCATAATGTTTAAACTACAATAATTCATTTGCCAACATATATAATATGTGATAATATTGTTTATACGAGTCAAAATATTTATTGGAGGTTAGTATGAAAAGACTATTAAGTTTGATTGTTGTTTGTGTTTTGTTTCTTTCTGTAACAGGCACAGGCATAGCCGCAACAGTTGAGGGCATTAGCAACTTAGGTGTTGCAAAGGGAATTAGTTTCTCCACATTCACCTGCGATACCTTCGGAATTGAAATAGGCAAGCAACAAAGCGTTCTATTCAAAACCGAAGTTGTAGCTAATAGAAAGTTGTCAGAAAAAGATGTTGCTGTTTATGATGAAAACGATAATTTTGTTACGCATCTGAATGATTTGGGCAAAAACGGTGATGAAAAAGCAAATGACGGCATATTCTCTGGAAATGTAGCCTTGAAGTCCAACACAAGGCGAGAAGCAACATATCACGTCGAGATTCTTGGTAATTCGAGCTATACGCATACTATTGCATTCCATAAAAATGTTAAAGACATCGATTGGAATTTAATCGATTCTACTTGGAAGCGAATCGAGCGCTTAGAGGATAGCCTTGAAGCGATGGGAACACCCGACGAGGAAATAGTAGCCCTGATGTATGATTATCTTGTAGATTATGACTATATCGAGTCCATACAATTCGATGATGACTTGACGATTAGCTTTACATTCGATTCCGGAATACAAAACATATTCGCAAGGTTTTCCGACGAGCAAAAAGCAGGAGTAGGCAACAAGGATTATTCCGAAACAATCGAAGCAATGAAGGCGAGAGATGATTATGTTGGCGAAAACAAGCTTGCTGTATATTGCCCCTACTACGGCTATGATTCTAACTTTACTTTTAATTATCAAACCCGAGCAAATGCCATGAACTCTGTTTTGAACTTCGATGGGGTAGATTTTTATTATGGCGCACAGGCTTCCGTTGAGAGCTTCAAGAATTTCGACCAGTACGGCATTATAATGATTGACAGCCATGGTGCGGCAACGAATGGCGGCGGTTATATCTGCATACCTGCCCCAGGCGCATACGACCAACAGGACGTTGCAGAGGGACATTTGGTGCTTTCGGGCAGTACGGTTTATATGCGTGGAACATTCATGCAAAAATACTGCGACACACTACCCAACACAATGATTTATGTAGGAATTTGCTATGGCATGGCGGCAGGCAACCTGTATTCGCCTTTGATATCGCATGGAGCAGGCTTTATCGTGGGATATAATAATTCTGTTTCTTTCAAGTTTGATGGCGAAATAATGGATAAATACCACGAGTGGCTTGCAAAAACCGACCCCTCAACCAACGATTTATACACAGGCGGTCAGGCATTCACAAATACGGTAAATCAGTTAGGTGCTGTTGACCCGTACAGCTCTTCACAAGCAAGGTTCGTTTATGCAGGTAATGTTTTCTTGCACGCACGCACACATAAGATTCCTGTTGAAAGCGTTGCAATAAATCCAAGCGAATTAACGCTTTATCACAACAATACATATCAGCTTGAATTAGAGGTGTTGCCCTTAGAAGCGAACAAGTACACAGTTGCATGGGCAAGCGACAATGAGGAGGTTGCCTCCGTAACGCAAAATGGCTTTGTTAGCGCAGGAATAGACGGTACGGCAAAGATTACTTGCACGATTACCGACTTTTCTCAAGGCGCAGAAATAATTACCGAAGCGGAATGTTTAGTTACGATTGACGGTGCTTTGGCGGTTACAGGCTTAGAATTGTCAACAGGCAATTTGGAAATCTACACTCAAGGCACGTACAATATCGATGCAAGAGTTCTTCCCTATAACGCTTCCAACCAAAAGCTATTGTTTGAGTCGAGCGACGAGGAAATTCTCACAGTAAGCGAGGATGGCGTTATCTTAGGAGTTTCACAGGGTGCGGCAGTCGTATATATTACTACGGAAGACGGCGGATTCACAAACAGAATTATTGTTAGCGTGCAAATTGGCGGACTTAATGCGGCGGCAAATGCTCCCTCGGGCACGTTAAATTTCACAAGCAACACTACTTATCCATGGGTTGAGCAGGCGGCAGAGAATAGGCTTATGGCGGTTTCTTCGAATATTGGAGTGGGCAACACATCGTCTATGATGACTTTGGAAGCAGGCTTTTTGCCAGTTGGTGCGCAGTTGGTTTTCGAATGGAAGGTATCGTGTGAAAAGAGCTGGGATAAGCTGAAATTCTTTAGAAATGGCACTGTAACGGCTGAAATTACAGGCGAAACGGATTGGGCAACATATACCTTTACAGTTCAAACCGAGGGCGAGTACACATTTGCATGGTCTTACCTCAAAGACCTGTGGACAGATGGCGGCAAGGACTGCGGCTATGTTGACAATGTTGATATAATAATTCCAGGAACTGTTCATACCGTAACATTCCTTGACTTTGCTGGCTATGAAATCTCAACTCAAGAGGTTGCGCATGGTGCAGCGGCACAATTACCCGAAGAGCCTTTTGAAATCGGACATATATTCATGGGCTGGTCGATTCCTACATCGGCTGTAAGGTCGGATTTGGTTGTAGCACCTTTGTTCTTGGTTGACCCCGACTATGTGGCTGTGTATTACACCGTTACATTCGTTGATTTCGACGATACTGTGCTGTTCGTTGACGAGCAGGTATTGGAAACCAAGTCTGCTACTGCCCCTGCTGACCCTGTGCGTGATGGACATAAGTTTGTGGGCTGGGATACAGATTTTAGCTCGGTAACTTCCGATTTAACGGTAAAGGCGCAGTATGTAATGTATGGCGATGCAAACAATGACGGAGTTTTGAACTCTGGAGATGCGGTTATTATATTGCTTTATTCGCTAAACCCTGTTGAGCTTACGGAAAATCAAATGATTGCTTATGACTTCAACTTTGATACCTTAGTAAATACAGGTGATGCAACTGCAATTTTAATTGCCTTAATTAGCTAAAGTGAACTATATTAAAGCCGTGCCGAGAGGTGCGGCTTTTTTGTTATACAAAGACTTTGCAAAAATACTTATTGACAAACAAAAAAGTAATTTGTATAATAATTTGGTGATGCGGTCGTGGCGGAATAGGTAGACGCGTACGCTTGAGGTGCGTATGGGAGACCGTATGGGTTCAAGTCCCTTCGACCGCACCAAAACAAAACCGTCCCAAAGGGGCGGTTTTGTTTTGGGTTTAATTTTAAAGGGGACTTGAAGGGTGTGGTGGCGTAGCCAAAAAATGCGCCAGTGACGCATTTTTAGTACCCCGGCTTTGAGAGTGCAGGGAGTGCGCCAGTACGGAGTACAAGCTACGACCGGAACGAAAAAAGAAGTCCCTTCGACCGCACCAAAGGGGAGCTATCAATTTATTGATAGCTTCCCTTTGGTATATAGGGGGACTTGAAGGGTGTGGTGGCGTAGCCAAAAAATGCGCCAGTGGCGCATTTTTAACACCCCGGCTTTGAGAGTGCAGGGAGTGCGCCAGCGTGGAACGCAAGCTACGACCGGAACGAAAAAAGAAGTCCCTTCGACCGCACCAAAGGGGACTTGAAGGGTGTGGTGGCGTAGCCAAAAAATGCGCCAGTGACGCATTTTTAACACCCCGGCTTTGAGAGTGCAGGGAGTGCGCCAGCGTGGAACGCAAGCTACGACCGGAACGAAAAAAGAAGTCCCTTCGACCGCACCAAAGAAAAAAGACTCTTTTGTCTCAAGACAAAGGAGTCTTTTTTCAATGATATCCGTTCCTTGCAGAACGGGTGATATACCTTCGGTATGATATCCACCTTCAGTGGGTGATATACGCCTACGGCATATGATTGGGACGGATATCATTTCATGTTTTTCGCAGAAAAATATATCATACCGAAGGTATATCATATTGCGGAGCAATATATCATAAGAAACATTATCTTAGTCCTATATATTACAATAAATCGGACTAATCAACAAATTGAGTTTTTTACCTATGTTTACGCACTGTTTACGCACTCTTTCGCAAAGGGGAGCTATCAATTTATTGATAGCTTCCCTTTGGTATATAAAGGGGCTTGTTGTGGTACGGTGCTTGCAAAAAATGCGCCATTGACGCATTTTTAGCCGACTTTATAAATCGTTGATAGGCATGATGGGAAAAACCTAATTTTACAACAGCTTATTTATCGTAAAATTATCCTCAAGCAATGTCCAGTTTTGAGGGAACGGATATCCCAAAGCCCAATAGCTGATTCCCCCCAGATTATATTCCTTTACCATATCAAACTTTGCTTGCGCACTTCTTGCATCCTCAAACCAAACCTCATGCCGCCTGCCTTGCTCATCTGTATATCTGAAAAATGGTGATTGTGTTACTGCATCATATTGAATTACCGTACCAAAATTTACTGCTCTTGAGATTGCTTCTTGCATACTATAGGTTTCGGCTTCTGAACCTTGAACAAATGGAAGTAGCCAGTCCCTTGCATATATTTGAAATCCAAAGTAGATTTTATCTCTCGGAATAACGGTTACTGCATAATCAAGTACACGCTTTATTTGATTTAATGGCGATATTGCCTGTGGAGGGCCTTTTCTATATCCCCATTCGTATGTCATAAGCACCACAAAGTCGGCAATTCTGCCATGCGCTTCGTAGTCGTGCGCTTCATATAATAATCCCGATTGCGTGGCGCTTGTTTTTGGAGCCAAGGCCGTTGATAGGAATAGTCCCTCTGCGTGCAAGCGCGTTACCGCTTCTTCTAAAAACGTATTATAGTTCACTCTATCGGCGGGCAATACGTTTTCAAAGTCAATATTAACTCCGCCATAGCCTTTTGTTTTTGAAATGCTTATAATATTGTCAATCAAACGACCACGAATTTCAGGACTGCTTAGAACGGTATGCGCTAAGTTTTCACCTACCGAGGTTGTTGTAAAGTTCGTTACAGCCATCATGGGCATTATGTTTTCGCTGTATGCGGCATTTATTGCAGGAGAGTCATCAATCGGCTCCATATCTCCGTTTTCTTTAATCAGATAAGCAAATGGAGCTAAATATGTTAAATCCCTGCCATGTTCGTTTACTATCGGAACCGCCGCTTCTCCGAAAATATAGATATATCCGTTTACATTCATTACAGGTCTTTGCGCGCGAGGAATAACCAATAATGTGCCTGGAACGATTACATCTGGGTTTTGAATATTATTTGCCCTTATTAGAGATTCTAACGATACATTATATCTTTGGGCAATTTGCGTTAGATTTTCACCCGAAACAACCCTATGCCGAAGCGCAGGAATAATCAGACTTTGACCTACCGCAATATTCGATGGATTAGCGATATTATTTGCTTGAGCGATTGCCTGAACGGTAACTTGATACCTTTGGGCAATTCTCCATAATGTTTCGCCTGCTCTGACTATGTG
>JAAZFD010000181.1 GCA_012511925.1 Clostridiales bacterium | reverse complement strand
GTTCAGTATTGAAGAAGTAACAATTATAGTTAATTGCAGGGCTAAATGTTTTTTTATAAAAAACAGTACTAAGCCTACCACCACAGGAAGTAATACAAGCAGGTAAAGTATGTTAATACCGCTACTAATTATCGTGCTTAATGCGTTTATCATTGAATACCTCCTACAAGCCTTGCTAATTCTGTTGGGTAATTTATAAGAATTCCCATAGCAAGTGAAAGAACGGCTAAAGTTACAACGGAGGCTAACATTCCCTTTGTGCCTTCATGAGCGGAATTTTTAACTTCGCCCAAGAACACCATTGAAAACATTCTTGCCAAGTACAATACTGTCATAACGGCGCCGATAATAAATATAATACCTAAAACAATTTGACCCGAGGAAATGATTCCATTTATTACGAAGAACTTCGCAAAGAAGCCTCCGAATGGTGGTATTCCCATAACGGATAATGCGCAAAACAAGCACGAAATCGCAGTTATTGGCATTGTTTTAATTAGTCCGCCCATTTGATTCATATCCTTGGTGTGCAAAGCATGTTCTACAATTCCTGCACATAGGAACAAACCACCCTTTGCGATTGAATGTGCTAAGATGTAAAGCAATCCGCCGGTTATACCTATCTCTATTCCGCAGGATAATCCAAGCAGTATAAATGCTATTTGGCTGATAGTGGAGTAGGCGATAACTCGTTTAATATCGGTAGCCTTCAATGCTGCTCCGGCACTTATCAAGGCGCTAATTGCAGCTATTGTGGGAACTATTTGAGTGAACATTGCGTCGATGTTCATTTCGACCACGAACAATCTCACATATACAAACAAACCAATCTTTACGAGAACGGCGGCATGAAGTAATGATGTAACAGGGGAAGGGGCAACACCGGCATCTGGTAGCCAGCTATGCAAGGGAAATGTTGCTGATTTCGACAAAATTCCCACTAAAATTAAACCAACTATCCAAGAGGGTAGGGTGTAACCTTTTAGAGCTACAATATCGAATGTGCCAGTTTCGGCATAGATACCAATAAATCCGATGAGCATAACAAATGCACCTAAAACGGTTACGATAAATGCCTTGTTTGCACGCTTAATAGATGTTTTATCACGATAGAAGCCAATCAAGCGCCAAGAGCAAAACGAAGTGATTTCCCAAAACAAGTAGAGCATAATGAGATTAGTAGAATAAACCAAGCCCATCATAGCACCTATAAACAAGGAAATCATCAGGTAGTATTCGTTTTGATTATCATACTTTTTAATGTAACCAAACGAGTAAATAACTATTATAGCACTAACCAAGGAAGAGGTAATTGCCATGAAAACCGACAAGGCATCAGCACGAAAACCGAAACTAAGCCCAAGTGGTATGTAGGCATGTATAAAAACAGCAGTTCCCGAAAATACATTTGGTAATAAAAGCACTGAGCATATAAAAGCAATAAACACAAATAAAAAAGTTAGAGCATTTCTCAATTTGGTGTTCACTTTTCCGAACATCGGAATGAAAAATGCACCCGCCAAAGGTATGCCCACACAAGCAAGCATCAAAAGTTCGTTCATTCAGTTCCCTCCTACCACCCACGTTAAATAATAAATATAAAACGTTCTGCAAAATTAAAAGACGGCGTCAAAACGGCGTCATCCCAAACACATAAAGTATAGTACAAATATTTATAAAGTCAAGTCGAAAGAAAACATTCATAATATGGAAGCTCCTAAGATTTGTCGATTTTACCATACTCTCGCAAGGTTATAACCTCTGCCGCAATCCTTCTGCGCTCTCTTGAAATATCTGCATAATGTCTCTTGGTAGTGTTAACATCCTTGTGTCCTAAAACATCAGCTACCAAGTAAATATCCCCAGTTTCAGCGTAAAGCATAGTTCCAAAGGTGCTTCTTAGCTTGTGTGGAGTGATATTCTTTTGAGGAACAGCCGCACGTGCAAACTTCTTAACCATATTTTCAACTGCTCGCACAGTAATCCTTTTCATCTGAAGCGAAAGGAATAGGGCGTTTTCGTGTTCCTCTTTAGGCTTCATCTTTTCACGCAGTAAAAGGTATTCAAGCAACGCAGAGCGCACTTCAATACCAAAAACAAGCACATCACGCTTTCCACCCTTTCGAATAATGGCAAATTCGTTTGATACAAAGTTAATATCGTCAATATCTATTCCTACAAGCTCACTTATTCGAATCCCAGTACCCAAGAATAACGTAAGAATTGCTATATCACGTACACGGGTATTTTGATTATAAGCTATTTGGCGAGGAGTAAGCCCCTCTGAATTATCGCAGGCAGTTAGAATATCAACGATTTCGTTAGCATCTAAGCGAATAATCGGTTTTTCGTGCAATTTTGGCAAATCAACCATAGCTGGGGGAGTGGTGAAAATCTTTTCTTTCTTATAAAAATACTTGTATAGCGAACGCATGGAAGCGAGTTTTCGTGCCTTGGCTCGTTCTTGGTTTATAGTAGAGATTTCGTTTTCATCAACGACCCTTGTATATAGTGAAAGATAATCTAAGTACATTTCAATGTCGGTAGGGGAGATTAGGTCTAAATCGCTAATAACAAAATCAGCCGTTGAATTTCTGTGAACAAATTTCTTATGCTCGGAAATCAAGTATGTGAAAAACAATCTCAAATCAGTTGCATAAGCGTATCGTGTAAGAGCAGTAGTACGAGAGTCAATCCCTCTGAAAAACTCTGCACAGAAATCTGGAAGCTCTTTGAGTAGCTCACGAAGTAGCACAGTGTATTTCTTATGCGATTGTGTTGAATAATCGTCTTGCATTTTTCCTCCGAAAAATTGGGGTAGCTGTCTTTCGACTAATATAGCATAACATATCTATTCGTAAAAGGCAAGTTTTACGAATAGATACCTCAAAAAATAATCAATTCTTGAAAATAACTATTTCTGCGTGTATCCATACTCGAATATCCTTTGTTTAATGTTCAGCATGAATATTGCAGCAGCTAAGATGTCAGCGCATCCGCCTGGGCTTAAATTTCTGCGTATCATTTCATTATCAAAATCTAAAACAGCTTTTAGCATCTCATTTGAGTAATTAAATTCAAGTATTCGTTTAGCTTGTTCACGCACAAAAATCAATCCGCTTTCGCCGCCACGCCTTAAAACGTTTGTGTCATCAATCAACAACATAATTTCAAGCAACGCAAATACGCACGAGTTATTGAAGTTATGTTCATTATTTAATATTTGAATGCGTCTAGTGGTCGCTAAAATATTCGGAAAAGCGTTCTCAGCCTCAAATCTTGCACCGAAAGATGGTATATCGCCAACCTTTACCGACAAGACAAGACTTTGTGCGTAGTTAGGAATAGCATCAAAACACTGTGAATGCTCCAAAGACATTACAACACCGCATGACAATAAACCTATAGTATAAATTGCTCCAAGCTGCGTATTTATGCCGATTGTTGCGGACATCATAGCTGTTTCCGCCGCTCGACCGATAGCTTGCAGCCTGCGCATAAGCTCAAAGATTGACAGATTATTATCGAAACTTTTGAATGTTTCTAAAGCCATATCATAATAAAAAGGTTTGATAGCTAATGAACTCGCATAAAACGAATTTATGTTCATGTCTGTGTGCGATCCATTGTTGTTTTTGTCAACAAGCCCAGGTTTGGGGGTGGTTTCTACTTCTGAAATCAACGAATCGTATGCACATTCGGAAATAAGCGTAGCTAAATGCCTTTTCATGATGTCAATCGAGTGAGAACGAACAGCTTCAATTCCATGTGCCCTACTTCTTGAACATTCAATCGCAGGCTTATCGCAAATCAAGCATTTTCTTAAGCCTTCTCTGCTGATTTTAGCTGGGCTATCATTTTCCATTCCATAGTAAACATCAATATCAAACAAGCGCCCTACTTCGCACGATTCTTCTAATTTGCACATTTTTGCTTTTACGGCTTCGGGATTTTCCTCACATACAAAATGCGCATAATCGCCAAAGGTACTATACTCAACTTCATGAAATCTTACCTGTGTTGAGCGCAAAACCTTTTCACAAAACATATTGAAAATCAATCTTGAATGTTTAAGCACCTTGTATTCTCCAATAAAATTCATTGACATACAAACTACTGTGCTTTGGTGTTTGCGAATCAGTTCAGCGGTACGCATGGTGCGCTTTTCCCTGTGTTCCATTATTTCGGGCAAAGAAATTGCAATGTATTCCATTAGTCGATACCGAAGCCAACCGCTTTAATTGATTTTGTGTTTTGCGCTAAATCGGGAATAGGCAAGCTAATAAGTTGAGATGTAAAGCTCTCGGTATTATCAAACAAACTGAAAAACCAAACGCCAAGCAAGTTGTTGGATTCATCGTAAAACGCACAGAAAATAGTGCAAGCTGTAAATTCTTCGTTGTTAAGCTCTATACTGCCTGTTACGGTTGCAAATTCTGTATAGTTTTGAACTATTCTAATGTCTTTTACTCCTATAATATAGCGTTCGGGTAATGTTGGTAGTGGCTCAAGCGAAACGCCAATAATTTCTATTTCCGCCGCATCTGTACCTACAGAATATATGTCGTCTGTCCAAACAGCTATGTAGCCGATGTCATTTGGGAAAGTTATAAAGTAGTTGTATAAAACAGGCTCGAACTCCTTTGAAAATTCTATGCCATTTACTTTGAACTTAATTATCGCATTTTGAACTACAATCGGACAATCGCCCGAATTATTGTATTCTATAGCGAAATAAATCTGGTTTCCGTTTTCATTAACAAAATAGTATGACTTTTGAGCCACTACCTCTACAGCAGGGTTTGTGCCAAAAGTATTAGGGGCTGAGGTATAATCGGCATCAAACGTTTGAACAGGTTGAGGGGTAATTTTTTGATTGTCGGTTTCACCATTACTGCCGCAAGCAGCAGTAAGCAAAACACAAATTGCAAGTATCAAAAATATAGCTCTTTTAATCATTGCTTACCCTTGCCTTTCTAAGTATGTCGCCATTTTTTACAGATAGTTCGCAGTTTATAGTCAAAATCTGATTAGGGTGTGGCGCATTGTCGAGGCTAACTCCATCCTCTGTAACTATATTATTGACATAAATTTCTCTGTTTATATCCTTTGGTGATAGTATTTCCAAAGTATCACCCATAAAGAATCGGTTTCGTTGACGAATCAAGGCTGTTTTCTCAACTTTGTTATAGTCAAGCACATTAGCCACAATATCGTAGTCAGAAATGTACTTTGAAGTATGTGTCATTTGCCCCTTTTCTGCAGGGTCGCCGAAAGCAAAGCCAGTTGTGTATGGTCTGTGACTCACTTTTTCTAATTCGTTAAGTATCTCTTGGGGGAGTTGATAGTCTGAGCCGTTTTTAATGCAATCAGCGTAGTAATCAAGTGCCATACGGTATGCGTTGACAACAGCTGCAACATAATAAACAGATTTCATCCTGCCTTCAATCTTAATCGAAGCAATTCCTGTATTTATTACTTCGGGCAGGTACTCAATGAGTTTCAAATCTCTTGAATTCAATATATGAGTTCCCAAACCGTCTTGCTCTATTGTGAAGTATTCGCCGTCTTTTCCACGCTCTCTAAGCTCGAAAGACCATCTACAAGGCTGTGCACATTCACCTTTATTAGAATCTCGACCGCATAGATAATTGCTTAACAGACAGCGTCCAGAGTACGAAATGCACATTGCACCATGAACGAAAATTTCTAATTCTAATTCGCTTGGAATTGAATTTCTCATGTTTGAAAGCTGTTCTAAGCTCAATTCACGTGCAGTAATAATGCGTTCAATACCTTGGCTATGCCAAAACAGAGCAGATGCAGAGTTCAAGGTGTTAGCTTGTGTACTCAAATGAAGCGGAATATGCGGAACAATTTGCTTTGCACTAAAAATTACTCCAGGATCATTGACAATAAGAGCATCGACCTTAGCCTCGTCTGCTATGCGAAACAACTCGGGCAGTTTTTCTATATCAGCATCCTTTGCAAAAGCATTTACAGCTAAATATACATTTTTCTTTAAGCTATGAGCGTATTCGCAAGCAGTTATTAACTCATTAGG
>JAAZFD010000180.1 GCA_012511925.1 Clostridiales bacterium | reverse complement strand
GTGTTTATAACAGGCGGCGTAGTTTCGGGTTTAGGCAAGGGCATAACTGCCGCAGCCTTGGGCAGATTGTTAAAATGCAGGGGATATTCGGTTTCTATATGTAAGTTAGACCCGTATTTGAATGTTGACCCCGGCACTATGAATCCCTACCAGCATGGCGAGGTATATGTAACCGACGACGGAGCAGAAACAGACCTTGACGTAGGGCATTACGAGCGCTTTATCAACGAAAATTTGGCGAAAGCGAACAACGCAACCTCGGGACAAATCAATTTAGAAGTAATAGAAAGGGAGCGCAGGGGCGGCTATAACGGCGGTACCGTTCAGCTTATTCCTCATGTTACAAACGAAATTAAGTCAAGAATTTTACGAGTTGCAAGCATGGCAAACCCAGATGTTCTAATCGTTGAGATTGGCGGAACTGTAGGCGATATGGAGAGCCAGCCTTTCTTGGAATCTATTCGCCAGTTGAAATGGAGCCAAGGCGTAGAAAATACTGCCTTTATTCATGTAACGCTTGTGCCGTATATCGCTTCAAGCGGAGAGTTAAAAAGCAAGCCTACTCAAAACAGCGTAAAGGATTTATTGAGCATAGGTATTCAACCCGATGTTATTGTTTGCAGAAGCGATGCACACCACATAAGCCAAGAAATTCGCAATAAGATTTCGCAGTTTTGCAATGTTGCGCCCGAATGCGTTATCGAAAACCTAAATGCAGATTCGCTTTACAGCGTTCCTTTGATGCTTGAGGATAACGGTTTGTGTACGGTAATTTGCAAGCGTTTAGGGCTTAACCCGAGAGAACCTGACCTTAACGAATGGACTGCAATGGTTGAGCGTGAAAGAAATTCTACAAAAAGGGTGAAAATTGCAATCGTAGGTAAATATGTTGACCTGCATGACGCATATTTAAGCATAGTCGAGGCGCTAAACCACGCAGGAATAGCCAACAGTGCAAAGGTTGATATAGATTGGATTTCTGCCGAATCGGTTGACGATTCAACGGTTGAGGAATGCTTCAAGGATTGCGATGGTATATTGGTTCCTGGCGGATTTGGCAAGCGTGGTCTTGAGGGCAAAATTGCGGCTGCAAAGTATGCACGAGTAAACAAGATTCCGTATTTCGGAATATGCTTAGGAATGCAAATGTCTGTTGTAGAGTTCGTAAGAAATGTAATGGGCTTGGATAAAGCTAGTTCAACGGAGGTTTCACCTCTCACCCCCTACCCTGTAATCGATATTATGGAAGACCAGATAAACAACCTTGAGAACATTGGCGGAACATTGCGGCTTGGCGGTTATCAATGCAAGCTAACTGAGGGTTCTATTTCGCATAGGGCGTATCAAGTGCCAGAGGTTCGTGAGCGACATAGGCATCGTTACGAGTTCAACAATGATTTCAAAACGGCCATAAATGCGGCTGGTTTGAAAGCGGTTGGAGTAAATGAGGAGAGAGATTTGGTTGAGATTGTAGAGCTGGAAAATCACCCATGGTATGTGGGGGTACAATTCCATCCCGAGTTTCGTTCAAGGCCCGATAATCCGCATCCGCTGTTTGAGTCGTTTGTTAAGGCGGCGTTGGATAATAGGAAAGAATAAGTTTGTATGAGAGTGCGGGAAACCGCATTCTTTTTTGTTCGGGTAATTTCAGTTATTAGAAATTTCTAATAGTTGCTCAAAGCCTATGCTAGGTATCAATAAATCTTATTCTTAAGGCAAAATGCTTACTTATCTTTTGTATCTATTGGGAAAATCACACTCGTTTTAGTGCGGTTCATCGGAATCCCTCTATTCACATCATACCATCCAATAAATTGCCCATTAGCATCATCAATGCGTATATACTCTGGATACGTGGTGCTACTGCTTGGACTGCAAGAAGGGGGAGTAGGTTCTATACCCCTAATTCGATTTATTATTGGGCTGATAAAACTCCAAATTACTTCTACAAAAAACAAGAAACTTATAACCATAAAATAAAGTAATGGCACACCTATTCAGTTAATACTATTATTACTAAAACCTTATCGCTTATCATATCTATTCACCTCCCAATTATCTATTTTTAATTGATGGATACTTTATATTACTTGATGTATTTATCCGTTGTGAAAAATTCGTTCACTTTATCTGTGTGTATGACTTAGCTGAAATAATTATTCTTCCCAAAGTTCGAACTTGTAGCCAATTCCATAGATTGTTTTTATCTGCCATTCATGTTGGGTGTTGGGGAATTTGTTTCTCAAGCGCTTAATTTGCGAATCCACGACCCTATCGTCTCCTTCAAACTCGTCTCCCCAAAGCTGGTGAAGTATATGCTCTCTGCTTAGTACCCTACCAGGATTGCAGGTCAACATCTGCAACAGCTCAACCTCTTTCGGGGTTAACCTAATGGTTTTACCATCGTACCTAACATCGTAGTTGCTCATATTTATCTCTAAACTGCCCTGCCTAATTATCGGGTCTTGCACTACGGTTTTACTGCTATACCTTCTTAAAACGGCTTTAATACGAGCTACGACCTCACGCGGATAAAAGGGCTTGGTGATATAATCATCAGCACCTAATTCTAAGCATAGCACCTTTTCTACCTCGTCGTCTTCATCCGAAAGCACTACGAAAGGGGTAGAGTATTTTTCGTTTATATTTCTGCAGGTTTCAAAGCCCTGCGACCTTGGCGTTGCCCCGTCAAGCAAAATTAAATTAGGACGGAAGGTTTCCGCTAAATGCAACAAATCGTCTATATCGCTGAAAGAAACTGCTTCATAACCATCTGCTTGCAGGAATTTATCGAGCGAATCGTGAATCTCTAACTTAGAATCACATATTAAAATTCTGTACCTACTAGTCATTTATTCCCCCAAAACTTAATAGAAACGTAGTTTAGCTAATTATAGTTAATAAGTCGGAATTATGCAAGCATTTTACGAGCAATTCCACGATTGTATACATTTTCGCCATACGGAAATACCAATTGGACAAATTTCTGCCTTAATTTTTTCAAATAAAGTTAAATGTAACTAAACCAGCTAAAAAATATTATTAGCATAAATTAGTTTAACATATTTTTGTCTTTTAGGAAACCGAATTTTTTCAAACATTTATATTTTAACTTTTCGTAGTTTAATAATTCGCAATCTGCTACTTCCTTTGCTAAGCAAATTGTATCGTAATCCGCTTTTAGCGCAACGCTTTCAAGCTCCGATTCCCCATGCTGCCTGCCGCCTAAGAACTCGCCCGAACCCCTAAGCTCTAAATCCTTTTGTGCGATTTCAAAGCCGTCAGAGGTTTTTGATAAAACGTTAAGCCGTTCGCATTCGCTGTCGCCTGAGGATAGTAGAAAACAATAGCTTTTATTATTGCCACGCCCTACCCTGCCCCGCAGTTGGTGAAGCTGCGACAAACCAAAGTAGTTTGCAGACTCGATAACCATAATATTTGCGTTCGGAATATCAACGCCTACTTCGATTACAGAGGTTGATACAAGCACTTTTATTTTCTCGTTTCGAAAATCCTCTATCGTGCTTTGCTTGCTAACAGCGTTCATTTTTCCGTGCAATATGCCTATAGGAACATTCAGCATGGCTTTTAGTTCGTCAAAAATATCTATTACGGAAATTGTACTGAACTCGTCGTCGCTGTCTATTTGAGGACATACGATATAGGCTTGGTTGCCCGATTTTGCCTGTTCTTCGATGTATTCGTACATGGATATTCGCTTATTGCTTTTTACAATAAAGGTTTGTGTTTTTTGCCTACCATACGGCATTTCTTTTAGAATTGAAACATCTAAATCGCCATACATTACAAGCGCTAAGGTTCTTGGAATGGGGGTTGCACTCATTACAAGCACATGGGGATAGACGTTTTCTACCTGCCTTGAGGTGAGCACCGCCCTTTGGGCAACTCCGAAACGCTGTTGCTCATCACATACGATAAGAGCTAAGTTGCGAAATGAAATTCCCTCTTGTAACAGCGCATGAGTGCCTACCACGTATTTTATTTCGCCACTTGCGATTTTTTTGTATAGTGCCAGCTTATCAGACTTTTTGGTTGAGCCTGTAAGCAAGCAAGACTCATTGCCTACAAACCTTTTCAGCGTTTCATAGTGTTGGTTTGCAAGGATTTCCGTGGGTGCTAACATAGCCGTTTGATAGCCGTTCATTCCAGCAGAAAGCATGGCATAAATTGCTATTACGGTTTTGCCCGAGCCAACATCGCCTTGTATTAGCCTGTTCATGGGTGTAGGCTTTTCAATATCTGCCTTCACCTCGCTTATCACTTGCTTCTGCCCGTCTGTGAGTGTGAATTTTAATCTTGATTGCATGAACTCTAACACTTTATTGGTATCAAGTGCGATAGCGGATTTATCCATTCGAATCTGCCTTGCTAATCTCTGTGCAATTCGGAATAGAAGTATATCCTCAAAAACTAATCGCTTTCTTGCAAGTTTAATTTTTTCTGCGCTTGTGGGAAAATGCAGCTCGTGAATTGCTTCATAATAGGACATAAGCGAGTATTTTTTCACAATTTCGTTGGGTAAGGTTTCTTCAAATTTTTCTTTGTTGATAGTTAATGCTTGGGCTATGATTTTGCGCATCAAGGTTTGTGAGATTCCTTTTTTGATACGATATAACGGAACAATTATAGGCTTTTCCAAAAAAATAATTGGCGAGGCTAAGCGCTTGCCGTTTTTGGTATCGATTCTGCCGTAAGCGTGAATAATCTGCCCCTCTTCGTATTTGCCTGCCATATAGGGTTGATTGAACCAGTACAGGATAATCGAGCCTGTGTCGTCCTTCGCTTTGCAAATTACCATAGTTCTGCCTGCAAAGGTTCGTGCAAACTTGGGAGAGAATTCAACCGTTAGGGTTAGCGCCGCCATGTCCCCATCTTGCAATTCGGAAACCTTATTTTCTTTCGTGAAATCTATGTAGCTTTTGGGGAGGAGCTTTAGCAGGTCTAATGACGAGTAAATGCCCATTGAGTTTAGACTTTTAATTCGCTTTTCGCCTAAGCCTTTGAATTTTGAAAGGTCGCTATTCATTTCTACCCATAGTGTTTATG
>JAAZFD010000179.1 GCA_012511925.1 Clostridiales bacterium | reverse complement strand
TTGAGCCAGGCACTGTTTTTGTGGCAGAAAAGCAAGGCAAGTGGTATTCGTACAGCTATGACGGAAACACAATGGTGGTTGGCGAGGTTACAGACACGGCACCAGCAGCCCCTAACGGCTTAGTTTTAGAAACAGACGAAACCGCTTTGAAAGATGTTCCCAAAAACGTATCCATTTACATTACTGCGCCATAGGAGGATTTATGAAAGCAATTAAACTCTTAGCGTTAACGCTTGTAATCGTGCTTGTGGCTTGTGTTTTCGTTTCGTGCAACAGGCAGGAGAAGGCATACGAGGAAGCGAAATTGGCACTGTCTACCTACTTGGCGAACATTTATGTAGATGAATATCCTTTAAAAGAGGGTACTATTGTTGTTATAGAGAAATCTGGCAAGTGGTATTCATTTATACTCGAAAACTTTATGCTTGTCGATGGCGAAATCTATAAAACAGCACCTAAAACATTCGAGGGTTTAGTATTAGAAACAAACGAGGTTTTTTTGGATTGTATTCCCGAAAATGTATCCATTTACATTCCCAAACCATAGGAGGATTTATGAAAACAAAATCAATCGCACTATTACTCATTGTACTGATAGCATTTGGGGCTTTTTCAGCCTGCACCACTCCGCAAGTAAAGGAAAACCCCGATGCTAAGGCAGATGCAGAAAAAGCATTGGAAAAGTACCTGCAAAACACTTTAAGCGGTAAAGATAATGTAGTTATCAAAGACAATATCGTGTTTATAGTAGAGAAAGAGGGCAAATTCTACTCGTTTAATTGGAGTGGAGGCGTAATTGATAGCGGTACAATGTTAGCTTCAGCGCAGAACACACCCCAAGGCTACAAGCAGGACACTGATAAGGATAACATTAAAGACATTCCAAATAATGTGAGAGTGTTTATTCCTGTTTCATAAAAAGTGGCACAAAATATATTATTTATCCCGCTTGCTAAGTATTGGGAAGGGGTGTATAATTACCTTTGCTACAAAAACCATTAAAGGAGAAAATTATGAAAAACTTAAAACTAATCGTAATCGCGATGCTCGTTATCGCTATGTCCCTCGTATTATTCACAGCTTGTGGTGAAACTGAAGAACCCGCAGTAACACTTGACCCCAATGCTACACAAGCAACAGGCACAGAGGCTCCCACAACAACCGAAGAGCCCACTGAAACAACCGACCCCGCTGCAGAAGCTCAAGCTATTGCAAACACAGCTTTTGAAACATACAAAACCAACGTAACAACAGCCGATGCAGAAGCAACAGTTGCTGACGGCACAGTATTCGTTGTAGAGCACAATGCAAAGTTCTACACATTCACAGTAACAGCTGGCGCTCTCGTAGCTGGCGAAGTTACAGAAACTGCTCCTGCAGCTTTTGAAGGCTTAGAAGTTGTTACAGACGCAGCTCTTCTCGCAGGTATCACAGGCGTTACAATCTACGCTGCACCCGCAGAAGCGTAATCATTAACAAATATTGTAGCATTAGCGCACGTACGGAGAAATCTGTTGTGCGCTATATTATTCCCATAAATACAAAAATATGTTTGCTTTTTAACTCTCTCCGTGCTATACTGTTCTAAAGTCTTTTTAAGGGATATATTTATGAAAGAAAATACCTGTTGTTTTACCGGTCATAGGCGAATACCTAAGAAAATGGTTGAGCGAATCAACTCTCGCTTGTATGTTGAGTTGCTAAATGCTATCACCAAAGGAAAAACTACCTTTTGCGTGGGCGGTGCTGTGGGGTTTGATACCTTGGTAGCCAAAATGGTGTTAGAGCTGAAGCAGGCTTTTTCGCATATTCGTTTGCATTTAATACTACCCTGCAAGATGCAATACATAGATTGGACAGAAAAGCAAAAAGAGGAGTACAAAGAAATATTAGAAAGTGCCGACAGCGTTGAATATGTTTCAGAAGAATACACATCTGGCTGTATGCATATTAGGAATCGCAGGTTGGTTGATGAAAGCTCGCTTTGTATCTGCTACCTAACATCGCTTTCGGGCGGCACAGCTTATACGGTTAATTATGCAAAAAAATCTGAAATTGAAATAATCAACTTGGCGGATTGGATGATTTAAGCCGCTTCAAGCGGTTCTTGGCTTACAGTTTTCCATTTTTGCGGTGTTGTTCCGCTAATTATGCTGTTGTTCCGCTATGCACAAAACAATAACGACAATAAAACAAAATCCCAATAATATCACTGTTTTTTCTGAAAGAATAACTGCCGTAAGGCAATATCACTGGGCGCAAGCCCCACCCTACCTATTCCAATAACCTCGTGTAGTGTTTTCAAGCGGCAATACGGTCAAGCCGCAAAGCACATTTTGCAAAGCAGTTATGCGGTTTTTGATTACCTCGACATTATCGTCATAGAAGCTAAGCACAAAGGAATATGGCTTTAATGAATTTGATTGCGCAACATTGTCCATCGCAAAGCAGTTCATAAGTCGAATCATAGCACAAGGACTTGAATTCTTAGCTTTTAGGATTGGAAACTTGCGTTGCTGTTCATCGGTCATAAATTCGGATAACTCGCAAGACTTGCAGCCCTTTTCGCTTCGAATCGGACAGCTAAAAAGATTCATCAAGGTTGCCCTGCCATATACCTCAACTCGCAAGCAATCAAAGTATAACGCTAAATCCTTGCACTGCTTTTTGTTAAGCTCGGGTGAAAGCGTGATAGAGCGTAACCCCAAATTCAACAAAGCATTGATTGTATGCGAATTTAGTGCGTTCAAATGCGTTCCGCCTATTAGCTTTTTGTTGCGTAAAGCCTCGATTTGACCTAAGTTGTTTACCTCTATCGCATCGAATGGATATGAATTTATAAGACCATACAACGCTTTTTCGTGCTTCTCGCCAAGAATTGCAATAGGCAGGGCGATATTTATTCGCTTGTCCTTTGGTTTTTGCGCAAACAGCTTTTCAATATCGTTTTTATCGTAGGCAAGCGCATCTATTGTAACCTCGTCAGCGCCTGCGTTAAATGCGGCTATGGCGGAGGAAAAATCAATTACCCTTGCAGAAATAAGCGGAACATTCTCAGCACTTTCCCGCTTTTGAATAGAAACATCAATCTCGCCAGCACTTCTACGAATTTTCGCCTTTTCTTCTATTATTTCTATTGCTTTTCGGCGCATCTCGTTTATAGCCGAAATTGGCAGGTAGGCGTTGTTTATAATAACATTTGCTTTTTCGCAATAGTATGGAGTGTCCCCAAGTTTTTTAAGCTGATTTTCGTACTTAGCTTCTGTGTCTGAATCGATTTCCACCTTTGCCCTTTCGCATACTTTACCCAAAACCTCGATATTTTCGCACCTTGCGCTCGCTTTTAGAACTGCTTGCTCGTTTTCTTTCAGCAAAAGCGTGAATTTTATAGGAATTATGGGCTTTTCTTTTCTGAAACTTTCCTGCAAGCGCTTTTGTAGCTCCTTGCTTGGTTGCGCCTTTGCAATGGCGTTTCGGTTGAAATCCGCTCCAAAGTAATAGCCACATGAGAATTCCCCACGGGAAAAAACTTCGTTCAACTCTTGTTTTAGTATTCGAACCTCTTGAGGGTCTGCGCCGTCTATGGCTCGCCTGTATGCGTAAGTTGCAATAGCCACATATTCGGGCTTTTTCATTCTGCCCTCTATTTTTAGGCTTGAAACTCCTGCGGCTTTTAGCTCGTTTATATGCTCTATCATGCACATATCCGCAATGCTTAGGTTGTAGTCAGATACCTTTGGAACTCCGCTTATCGAAATTTTCTTCCTACAGGGTTGAGCGCATTCTCCCCTGTTTCCGCTTCTGCCACCCACAAGCGAAGAAAACAAACAGCCGCCCGAAAAGCTAACGCACATCGCTCCATGCACAAAGCATTCAAGCCTCATATCGGAATTTTTGTGAATATGCGCAATG
>JAAZFD010000178.1 GCA_012511925.1 Clostridiales bacterium | reverse complement strand
CTGCAAGAGAGCATAAAAACAAAGGAGAATATTGAGCTTGTTCTCGAATCGGTTGTAACCTCTGCAAAGGGCGAGCCATTTCTATCAAGTATAGATGTGCTTAACAAGGTTACTAACGAAACAACCACTATTGAGGTTGAAGGAATTTTCGTGGCAGTTGGTATATCGCCCAACACCGCCTTTTTAGAAGACTCTAATGTAAAGCTAACCGAAGAGGGCTATATAATAACCGACGAGCTTATGAGAACAGGCGTTGCAGGCATTTATGCGGCAGGCGACATAAGAAATACACCGCTTAGACAGGTTGTTACAGCGGTGGCAGACGGCGCTATTGCGGCTGATTCTGCAATGCAATATGTGAGAACTGAGCTTAACGCCTAAAAGCTGGCGATTAGCTTTTGCTTTTAGGAGAAAAAACTATGAAAAAATTATTTGGAACTGACGGTATAAGGGGGCTTGCAAACGATTTGCTGACCCCCGAATTAGCGTTAAGGCTTGGAATGTGCGGTGCTTATGTGCTTACAAATGAGGTGCATAAGCCTAAGATAATCGTAGCTTCAGACACAAGAAAATCTAAGGATATGTTGGCTTGTGCTTTGATTGCAGGTATATGCTCTGTTGGGGGAGATGTGCTTTTTGCAGGCGTTCTTCCTACCCCCGCCCTACCCCATTTGACGAGAGAATACAAGGCTGATGCGGCTGTCATGATTTCCGCTTCGCATAATCCAATGCAGGATAACGGCATAAAGTGGTTCAACAATTTAGGGGATAAGCTGTCTGACGAAATAGAAGCAGAGATTGAAAAGCTAATGGCATCCGACCACCCGTTTATCAGACCCATAGGCGAGGACATAGGCAGAGTCATTGAGGTGAAAAGGGCGCAAGCTGATTATGTAGATTTTCTTTGCTCTACCTGTAATTACGACCTAAGTGGGATGAAAATTGTGCTTGATTGCGCTAACGGTGCGGCTTCTTTCGTAGCTCCAGAGGTGTTTAGGCGACTAAACGCAGAGGTTTTCGTGCATTGTAACCAACCAGACGGTTGCAATATTAACAAGTCCTGCGGCTCAACCTGTACGGAGAGCTTACAAGGTTTTGTTGCAGAGCAGGGAGCAGACGTAGGCTTTGCATTTGACGGCGATGCAGACAGGGTTATCGCTTGCGACGAGCATGGAAACATTGTAGATGGCGACAAAATCATGGGGCTTTGTGCGATTTCACTAAATAAGAAAAATATGCTTGCGAAAAACACGCTTGTTTGCACCGTTATGACTAATATCGGATTAAAGCGCAAGTTGAAAGAGTTAGGAGTAAATACTATAGAAACAAGCGTTGGCGATAGATATGTACTTGAGGAAATGCGTTCTGGCGGTTATAACTTGGGCGGTGAGCAGTCGGGGCATATTATTTTTTCTGACTATAATACAACTGGCGACGGAATTCTTTCTGCTATTCAGGTGTTGAATGTAATGAAAGCAGAGAACATACAATTATCCGAGCTATCAGAGGAGATTCCTATATTTCCGCAAATACTTCTTAATGTAGAGGTTGGGGCTAATTCCAAAAAAGCAGCTATGCAGGACATTGAGGTTAACAAACGCATAGAGCAGGTGAAAAACGAGCTTGGCGATGACGGCAGAATTCTTGTGAGGGAGTCGGGAACTGAGCCTTTAATTCGTATAATGATAGAGGGCATTAACGATGATATTATTTTGCAAAAAGCACTTTTCGTGGCAGAGCCTTTGATAGAATCGCATTGTGGGAAAATTCGATAAGGCAAAAGAGGTAGAATATGGGCAGCACAGCGGAAAAAAATTTACTCTCCGATGAGGATTTAGTTGATTTAGTGCAAAGCGGCAATGAAGATGCTAAGGACATCTTGTATAAGAGATACAAAAATTTCGTGCGTGCAAAGGCATATCCCTATTTTTTGATGGGTGCAGACAAGGAAGATTTGGTTCAAGAGGGAATTTGGGGCTTGCTTAACGCTATTGCCCGCTTTGACAGAAGCCATTCGGTTAGTTTTCGAAACTTTGCGCATATTTGCGTTACAGGTGCAATTTACACCGCTATAAAAAAGGCAGCATCGGATAAAAATTTGCCGCTTAACACTTATGTTTCGCTTTACTCGCAGCCTTCCCCAGAGCATAGCGAGGTTCAACTCATGGAAATAATCGAGGATGAAAGCACACCAACACCAGAGGAGCTGGCCATTCAGGAAGAGCAAACAGAAAAGTTTTTTGGGGATATAAGCAAGATTCTCACCTCTTTGGAAATGAATGTGCTAAAACTTTTCTTAGAAGGATACTCGTACAAGGATATATCAACTATGCTTAAAAAAAGCACAAAAAGCGTTGACAATGCACTTCAAAGGATAAGAGGCAAATTAGCTTCATATTTGGATAAGGCGAAAAAGAAAATTAGCTAAAAAAAGTCGTTGAATGATACAAAAAATAGTGGTATATTTTACTTGAATTAAATACTATTTCAGCGCATAATGTTTAATTGAATAATGGTTGAGGGTCGAAAATGAAGTTTGTTTGTGTTATTCCAGCATACAAGCCCGATTACGAGCTTATTTCATTTTTAAAAAAGCTAATAGAAAACGATTTTTTGTGTGTTGTAGTGAACGATGGCAGCGGCATGGAATTCGATTCTATTTTTATGCAGTTACCAGATGGGGTGATTTTGCTTTCTCATGATAAAAATCGTGGCAAGGGAAGTGCAATCAAGACGGCGTTGGCTTATATCGCAAGCAATTTACCCGATGCTTTTGGCGTTGTAACCGCCGATGCAGACGGTCAACATACCATTCAAGCGGTAACTAAGGCAAGAGATATGCTTATAGACTTTCCAAATGCGCTTATATTGGGAGGCAGGCGATTTGACAACCAAGTTCCGCTACGCAGCAGGTTCGGAAACTTCGTAACCAGAAATGTTTTCGCTTTAGCAAACAATAAATATGTATATGACACTCAAACAGGTTTAAGGGCTTTTTCAACTTCAAAAATAAAAGAGTTTTTGAAAATCGAGGGCGACAAGTACGAGTATGAGATGAATATGCTGATGTTTGCGGCAAGAAGCGGAATAGAAATCAAAGAGTTTCCTATAGCAACCATCTATATCGACAACAATAAATCGAGCCACTTCAACCCTGTTAAGGACTCGTTAAAGATTTTCTCCTGCATAGCAAAATATTCGCTTTCTTCTTTTCTTTCGTTTTTAATAGATTTTGCTTTGTTTGCGTTGCTAATCTTTCTCACAAAAGGCTTGGGGCAGACACAATCAATACTAATCATCGAGGTAGGGACGAGGAGTGTTAGAGG
>JAAZFD010000177.1 GCA_012511925.1 Clostridiales bacterium | reverse complement strand
GTGAACCGAAACCCGATTGGGACAACATTGGCAAAGTTGTGTCTGCCCCACGCATGTGGGGGTGAACCGGCTTAATCGCTATGAAAAACGGCATCGTGCTTTGTCTGCCCCACGCATGTGGGGGTGAACCGCCTATGATATGTGCATTTACGCACACAAAAACCGTCTGCGAGGACTCTTTGCGGGTTTTGTTGAATGAGAATATTTTAAATTGAAACCAGATGGTTTATAATGTTTCTGTTGAGGTAAGGAGGAACTGTTGAAATATTCGGACATGATACGACAGCTATGTGAACAAATGAATATCAGGGTTTCTGAATTGGCTAGACAGTTAGGCAGTCTCCACAGAATTGCGGTAGGAAACTGACGCGTTAGAGCATAACAATAGAAGAACTTACAGTCTTAGCTGATATGATGAATTTTAACTTGAGCAAGCTGTCATTCTGCCCGTTGTCAAAGAAACAAAGACAGGAAATGTTTTAAGGAGGAGGCCTAGTAGTATGATTAACATCCGATACAGATGCCTTTTCAGATTATTCCAAAATGGTACTTATCTTCATCGACGATGTTTACACCTTTGAAGAAAGCATTAGAGATATGGAGCTTACCCGTAATGGTGGTATCCTAAAAGGTAATGGAATAAATGGGATTCGGAATCTATGGAAAATGCTGACTTTTCAATTTTTAAATGTGCAGTGTGTATTAGCACTTATTATGGGCACGGTTTGAGTCGACCGCACTTGCGATGGATCATTATTAACTTTCATTGATTGTGGATTGAAGTGGCTTGAAAGAATAACTGGTAATGTAAAGGAGGGTTAAATTGGATATATACAAAATGAATAATCTATCATATGATGAGTTATGTGCCTTTTATAAGATCTTCCAACATAGCCAAGACATTTTAAAATTAAAAATAAATACTGCTTACACGGTTTAGGCTGTACTATAAAAAAATACGAAACGAGGAGTATACAAAAATGAATTTAGTAAAACCTGATATAAAGCTGGAAACGAAGCTTGTTGGTTCAGTTCGAGGGAAATTTTATGTTCCATCATTTCAGCGCGGATATAGATGGGGGCAAGATGAGGTAACCCGGCTACTTGATGATGTGAATACTAACGGAACAAAAAATTACTGTTTGCAGCCGGTTGTTGTAAGAAGAAGAGAAGATTCCTTTGAACTGATTGATGGACAGCAGCGATTAACAACGTTGTTCCTTATCTATAAATACATGAACATTTCCAGTTCCGGCTTCCTTGATGAGCCAAAATTCTCCTTGATTTACGAAACAAGAGAAAAATCAGAAGATTTTCTTGTTTCCATTGACCGTTCAATAAAGGAAGAAAATATAGATTTTTGGTTTATGTGTGATGCCTTCGAGACGATAGAAAAGTGGTTTGGTAACAAGGACAAGAAATCAACACTGACTAACATCAACAAGTACTTCGATGAAAATGTCAAAATCATCTGGTATGAGGTAGATGAGTCTGAAGATGCCATAGCGCTGTTTACTCGTCTTAATATCGGGAAAATACCTCTGACGAGTGCAGAATTAGTAAAAGCGATGTTCCTGAGCCGCGATAACAATTCTGATATGGATCGGGAGAAGCAGGAAGAAATTTCTCTTCAGTGGGACAATATTGAGAAGGAGTTGCATAACAACTCTTTATGGTATTTTCTTACGAATCGTTCAAATTCAAAATATCAAACACGCATTGACTTGATCTTAGATTTGATTTCGGGCAAACCGGCGGACAACAAGGAAAAATACTACACATTTTTCTATTTTGATGACCTGAATCAAAAGGAGAAGCTAAGCGAGATCTGGAAAGAAATCCAGCATACATTTTTGATTTTAAAAGACTGGTATGAAGATCATGAGCTCTATCACAAAATTGGCTACTTAATTGCTTCAAATACTAAGTCTTTGCAGGAAATTTATACATTGTCCATGCTCGAAATTGATGGCAGAGGAATAACAAAAAAGCAGTTTAAATTAGAGATAGACGCGTACATAACGAAAAGCATTGCCTTATCCACAAATTATTCTGAGCTAAGCTATGAGAAAACTTCAGATTATGCAAAAATCAGCAAGCTACTACTATTATTCAATGTTGAATCCGTACGGCAAAACGGCGAACAGACTAATTGGTTTCCATTTGAAAAATTCAAGTTTCAAAAAACAGGCAAAGTCTACTGGAGCTTGGAACATATACACGCGCAACAGTCAGAAGGTATGAAAAAACAGGAGGATTGGAAAGAATGGCTAAGATTGCATCTTCCTTCTATTTTGTCTCTGGGTGATGGAAACGACGAATTGGTCGTGGAAATGAAAAATGCTTGTGATAAGGAACATCTGGATCGTCTTGAATTTGAAGACATCCAGCGGAAAGTTTTACAAAAACTTTCCGCTCAGGGGAATACAGAGTATATGCATTCTATTGCGAATTTAGCTTTGCTTAACATGAGCGATAATGCGGCTCTTAATAATTCCACATTTGATGTAAAACGAAATGCAATTATAGAAATGGACAAAAAGGGACAATTTATTCCATTTTGCACAAAGATGGTTTTCTTGAAATACTATACGCCATCTGCAAGCAATCAACTGCATTTTTGGGGACAGCAAGACCGAATCGCATACATAAAAGCGATCAATAGAACACTTAAAAACTACTTGGCCGAAGAAATATCAATTGAAAAGGAGGCTGAATAATATGGAAACATCTCTTAATACCTTTATCGAAATATTTGATACCAGTTTTGAAGTTGACGAAGAAACCATCCAGCTAAAAAAGATAGCAATCCCGATTATTCAGCGCGACTATGCACAAGGCCGCATAGATTCGGAAGTTAATCGTATTCGTGCGCGTTTCCTGGACTCTTTACACCAAGCTATAGTGGCTGATCCCATTACCTTGGATTTCGTTTACGGAGACATAAATACAGATGGCGTTATGACACCGTTGGATGGCCAACAACGCCTCACAGCACTCTTTCTTCTCCATTGGTACGCAGCGAAGAAAGAAAATATTGCTGCTGCAGAGTGCCTTTTCTTGGTAAACTTCAGTTATGAGACACGATACAGCGCACGCGATTTCTGCTCTTTTCTAATCAAGTTTAACCCCTCATTTACAAAAAAGCTGTCAGAAGAAATCATCGATCAGGCATGGTTCCCGCTCGATTGGAAAAAAGATCCTACAATAAGCTCAATGCTGGTGATGCTTGATGCAATTCAAGATGAATTCGCGGAGACACAGGAGATTTGGACAAGGCTAAAGGAGAAAGCAATAACCTTCTACTTTCTTCCCATCAAAGATATGGGACTCACCGATGAATTGTATATCAAGATGAATTCGCGTGGAAAGCCACTAACGCAATTTGAGCACTTCAAAGCCGAATTGGAACGCGAACTTCGGAAGATCGATGAACCTATGGCAAAACGTATCATCAAAAAGATCGATCTTGATTGGACTGATATGCTCTGGCGGTATCGCGGCGACGATAATGTGATTGATGATGAGTTCCTGCGCTACTTCAGGTTCATTTGTGACATCATTTGTTACCAAAACGGTGGGACAACTCAGGGAAAGAGCAACGATGAATTTGACCTTTTGAAAGAATATTTTTCTGTCCAAAACGAAAATGTGATAGCTAATATCCAAACACTTGAAGCCTATTTTGACTGTTGGTGCTGTCTTCAGGACTATAACACTCCGGACAAGTTTTTTGAACAATTTATTTCATATGATCATCAAAATGCAAAAATTAAAATTGACAAAAGGTATGGAATTAACATCTTCAAAGACTGCGTACGTAATTATGCAGATATATCTGGTAATGGCAACAGGCTGTTCCCATTGAATAGAATCGTTCTGTTATTTGCTGTTATCTCCTATCTCCTGAATAATGGCACAATACTAAATGACGAATTTTCACGAAGACTAAGAATCATTAACAACTTAATACAGAACTCTGAAGATGAGATAAGCGATAGTGAGCTTAGAACAAGCGGTAATAGAATGCCTGCCATTTTAAGACAAGTTGATGCTATTATCAAAACTGGTACAATCGATGACACCATAGAAAAAAACCTGAACCCGACTCAATTAGCAGAGGAAATTTTAAAGATTAAGTGGGTCGAAAACAATATGGACAAAGCCGAGGCGTTATTTGAATTAGAGGACCATGATTTGCTTCAAGGACAGATCAGCGTTGTTGGCTTGGAGAACCCTGAGTACTTCCTGCGTTTTCAATCGTTGTTCTCATGCAAGGCGGATCTTGTTGATTGTGTGCTTATGTCCATCGGTAACTACGGGCAAAGAGAGAAAAATGGATGGAGATATCAGTTAGGTTCGAAAAAGAATATGAAGGCTTGGCGGAATCTGTTTCACAAGAGTAGTAATGAGGGGTTTGAAAGGACAAAGGAAATACTCGTTGAGTTGCTGTCTCGCGCTGATTCATTTACCGACGAGCTTTTGATCGGTATCATCGACACTTACATAAACGATTGTGAAACAAACAATAACTATGATTGGCGATATTACTACATAAAATACGAACTCTTTAGACCGGGGAGCTTTGGAAAATACTATTGGGACGATTTTGATAAGCGGCCATACGAGTTTTCTGTTATGTCAACAGAGTCAAAGATATCTGAAAACACATACCAGCCGTTTTTAATGGCGATTTATAAAATGAAGCTGTCAAAAGACCATTATGGGCAACGTGCCAATGATGGAGATAATTATATTAATTGTGAAAACTCTGCCTATGTAAT